>NZ_JAGRQY010000009.1:0-114858 GCF_018223905.1 Klebsiella sp. 28 | reverse complement strand
TCACCGAGACCATTATCACCGAATCGACCATGATCGGTCATAACCCGCAGACGCCGGGCGGGGTGGGCGTTGGCGTGGGGACGACTATCGCCCTCGGGCGGCTGGCGACGCTGCCGGCGGCGCAGTATGCCGAGGGGTGGATCGTACTGATTGACGACGCCGTCGATTTCCTTGACGCCGTGTGGTGGCTCAATGAGGCGCTCGACCGGGGGATCAACGTGGTGGCGGCGATCCTCAAAAAGGACGACGGCGTGCTGGTGAACAACCGCCTGCGTAAAACCCTGCCGGTGGTAGATGAAGTGACGCTGCTGGAGCAGGTCCCCGAGGGGGTGATGGCGGCGGTGGAAGTGGCCGCGCCGGGCCAGGTGGTGCGGATCCTGTCGAATCCCTACGGGATCGCCACCTTCTTCGGGCTAAGCCCGGAAGAGACCCAGGCCATCGTCCCCATCGCCCGCGCCCTGATTGGCAACCGTTCCGCGGTGGTGCTCAAGACCCCGCAGGGGGATGTGCAGTCGCGGGTGATCCCGGCGGGCAACCTCTACATTAGCGGCGAAAAGCGCCGCGGAGAGGCCGATGTCGCCGAGGGCGCGGAAGCCATCATGCAGGCGATGAGCGCCTGCGCTCCGGTACGCGACATCCGCGGCGAACCGGGCACCCACGCCGGCGGCATGCTTGAGCGGGTGCGCAAGGTAATGGCGTCCCTGACCGGCCATGAGATGAGCGCGATATACATCCAGGATCTGCTGGCGGTGGATACGTTTATTCCGCGCAAGGTGCAGGGCGGGATGGCCGGCGAGTGCGCCATGGAGAATGCCGTCGGGATGGCGGCGATGGTGAAAGCGGATCGTCTGCAAATGCAGGTTATCGCCCGCGAACTGAGCGCCCGACTGCAGACCAAGGTGGTGGTGGGCGGCGTGGAGGCCAACATGGCCATCGCCGGGGCGTTAACCACTCCCGGCTGTGCGGCGCCGCTGGCGATCCTCGACCTCGGCGCCGGCTCGACGGATGCGGCGATCGTCAACGCGGAGGGGCAGATAACGGCGGTCCATCTCGCCGGGGCTGGGAATATGGTCAGCCTGTTGATTAAAACCGAGCTGGGCCTCGAGGATCTTTCGCTGGCGGAAGCGATAAAAAAATACCCGCTGGCCAAAGTGGAAAGCCTGTTCAGTATTCGTCACGAGAATGGCGCGGTGGAGTTCTTTCGGGAAGCCCTCAGCCCGGCGGTGTTCGCCAAAGTGGTGTACATCAAGGAGGGCGAACTGGTGCCGATCGATAACGCCAGCCCGCTGGAAAAAATTCGTCTCGTGCGCCGGCAGGCGAAAGAGAAAGTGTTTGTCACCAACTGCCTGCGCGCGCTGCGCCAGGTCTCACCCGGCGGTTCCATTCGCGATATCGCCTTTGTGGTGCTGGTGGGCGGCTCATCGCTGGACTTTGAGATCCCGCAGCTTATCACGGAAGCCTTGTCGCACTATGGCGTGGTTGCCGGGCAGGGCAATATTCGGGGAACAGAAGGGCCGCGCAATGCGGTCGCCACCGGGCTGCTACTGGCCGGTCAGGCGAATTAAACGGGCGCTCGCGCCAGCCTCTCTCTTTAACGTGCTATTTCAGGATGCCGATAATGAACCAGACTTCTACCTTAACCGGGCAGTGCGTGGCCGAGTTTCTTGGCACCGGATTGCTCATTTTCTTCGGCGCGGGCTGCGTCGCTGCGCTGCGGGTCGCCGGGGCCAGCTTTGGTCAGTGGGAGATCAGTATTATCTGGGGCCTTGGCGTCGCCATGGCCATCTACCTGACGGCCGGTGTCTCCGGCGCGCACCTTAATCCGGCGGTGACCATTGCCCTGTGGCTGTTCGCCTGTTTTGAACGCCGCAAGGTGCTGCCGTTTATTGTTGCCCAGACGGCCGGGGCCTTCTGCGCCGCCGCGCTGGTGTATGGGCTCTATCGCCAGCTGTTTCTCGATCTTGAACAGAGTCAGCATATCGTGCGCGGCACTGCCGCCAGTCTTAACCTGGCCGGGGTCTTTTCCACGTACCCGCATCCACATATCACTTTTATACAAGCGTTTGCCGTGGAGACCACCATCACGGCAATCCTGATGGCGATGATCATGGCCCTGACCGACGACGGCAACGGAATTCCGCGCGGGCCGCTGGCGCCGTTGCTGATTGGCTTGCTGATCGCCGTGATCGGCGCGTCGATGGGGCCGCTAACCGGCTTTGCGCTGAATCCGGCGCGCGACTTCGGCCCAAAACTGTTTACCAGTCTGGCCGGGTGGGGCTCGATCGCTTTTACCGGTGGGCTGGCGATCCCTTACTTTCTGGTGCCGCTGCTGGCGCCGGTGGTGGGGGCGATTATCGGGGCGTTTTTGTATCGCAAGCTTATCGGCCGCCATCTGCCGTGCGAATGCGGTATTGATGNNCCCGCCGCAGCGCGGCGGGTTTCCCCGGCCTGATGCCGGGGGGGTTATTTTTTGATGACCGCGCTGAGATCGCCAAGTTTAGCGGCGGGGTTCTTGTGGCACTCCTGCAGCATTTTCGGTACCGAAACGGTCTCGACTTCATGCCAGTCAACATAGTCGCCGCCGCTAAAGTCGGTGTTGCGATTCACTACCCAGAAGGCCACCGGGGTCATGCTTTTTGGGTTCATATCCATAAATTCCTGACAGGTCATATTCTGCGGCGTGGTTTCCTCAACCGCGAACGCCGGGCTGGTCATCAGACAGAATGTGGTAGCCGCCACGGTCAATACGAGTGCTTTAGGTAAATTCATTTTCTTCTCCAGTGACAAAATAGGGCTTAAGCCTGAGCGTGCTTCATTTTATTGCGCAGGACCAACAAGCCGATGGCGCTAAATATCATTTCAACGCCGATAAAGGCGGTAATAAATAACCAGCTTTGCTGCGGGTTCATGGCCAGCCACAGGCAAGCGATAAGTAAATCCAACAGGCCGATAAAAATATTCCAGCCAGCGCCGCTTTGTTTGCGGGTTAGACATCCGTTAACGATGCGGGAAATACCGCCGAGAACAAATAAAAAGCCAAATAAAATGGCCAGACTGCTCATACCGTTGAGAGGATTGACGACAAAGCTCAGGCCGAGCACGATCCAGGCGATGGCGAAGATCAGCGCCACCAGGCGTGATTTCCAGTGCTGCTGGCGGAAGACAATCAGGCTGTACAGCGAATAGAAGCCGCAGATCATCAATAACATGCCGGTTACTGTGGCGAGATACCAGCCGGCGACCAACGGCCAGGCCAGACAACAGGCTCCGCAGATAAACAGCAATACCGCCATCAGGCAGGCATGCCGTTTATATCGAATGAAGACGCGTGGGCTAAACGCATTTAAGGTGTAATGGCTAAACATAAACATAATTGCTCCGCAGATCCCGGTTGGCGGCCTGACGCTGAATAAAAAGCGTGAGGGTTTATTCAGCGGGCCAAAAGAAAGGTCTGAGGAAAATAGTAGGCCGCGCGATCGGCAGGCGTAAATAAGAGCGCCGAGGCCACTTTATACGCCTGGTCTGACAGCTGTCAGACCAGGCCCGCAATATTACTTCCGGGCTCTGATTCTCAATGCCCACGATATTTTTTAAGCTGGCTGCGTTTGGTGATGCTTACCGATTTTAATCAGGAGTCAACGATGAAAAAAGTCATTCTGGCGAGCCTGCTGGCAACCATGATGAGTACCTCTCCGGTATGGGCAACAGATAGCGCGACGGCAGCGCCAGCCGCGGCAGCCACGACGCAGGTACAGAAAGAAGCCGCCGATGTGCTGCAGGTGGCGGTGCAGGGCGCGAATGCGATGCGCGACATCCAGTTCGCCCGTCTGGCGCTGTTCCATGGCCAGCCGGATAGCGCCAAAAAACTGACAGACGACGCCGCCGCGCTGCTGGCCGCCGATGATGCCAGCTGGGCGAAGTTTCTGAAAACTGATGCTAAAGCCAAAATGATCGCCGATCGCTATGTGATCATTAACGCCTCTATCGCCCTGTCTGAAGACTATGTGGCCACGCCGGAAAAAGAGAGCGCTATCCAATCCGCCAACGAAAAGCTGGCGAAAGGCGATCAGAAAGGGGCTATCGATACCCTGCGTCTGGCCGGTATTGGCGTGATTGAGAACCAGTATCTGATGCCGCTTAACCAGACCCGTAAGGCGGTAGCGCAGGCGCAAGAACTGCTGAAAGCCGGTAAATATTACGAAGCGAATCTGGTGCTGAAGGGCGCTGAAGAGGGCATTGTGGTGGATAGCGAGATGCTGGTGGCAGGCAACTGATACTTGTTCCACCCTGAGAGAGCGCAGAGGAAAAAACTGACAAGGATGTCCCCTTAACGCTCGGGCAGGCGGACTGCCCGAGCGGAACGGCTAGCGGCCGATCAGGGCGTCGATTTCGCCATCGATCTCGCGCATGATGCCGGTGATGCGCTGTACCACCTCCAGACAGCTTGCCGGCGTCAGCGAATCAGGCCGCTTTGCCTCAAAAGGGGCGCACAGTTGTTGTAGCGCAGTAATCCCCAGAATTTGTGCTGAACCGTGCAGACGGTGCAGCGCCCGCAGAAAGATCTGCGGCTCATGCCGGGCGATTGCCTGTCCGGCAGCCTGTAAATCCGCGGCCGACGCATCGCGGAACGTCTCCAGCATCTCATTCATCAGCGCCTGGTCTCCCCCCGTATTCTCGCTCAGCACGCTGAGCTTCAGGTGCCGGGTAGCGTGAGGTGATGCGCGGCCCACCGCTAAACGGCTGAGCTCATGACTCAGCGTCTGGACCGACACCGGCTTAAACAGACACATATTCATGCCGCTGGCCAGACACGCCTCCCGCGACTGCGGCAGCGCGCTGGCAGTCACGCCCCAAATTACCAGGCCCGGATAGCGACGGCGTAGCGAGGCCGCCAGCGCCAGGCCATCTTTCTTCGGCATATTGAGGTCCGTTATCAGCAGATCGTAATGTTTGCTGGCGAGCTTATTCTCTGCCTCTTCACCGTCGCAGGCTTCATCGACGCTATAGCCGATAGTGCTGAGCTGGCGCTTGAGCAGTAGCCGGTTGGTGGGGTGATCGTCCGCTATCAGTATCGCCAGCCCGGGTAGAGCCTGCGGTCTGGCGGGCGACGCCTGCGGCGCGTGGATCGCGCAGCGGCTCGCCTTGACCGGCAGCGTGATGGTGAAAGTGGTCCCCACACCCGGACGGCTGACCATCTCCAGGCGACCCTGCATCAGCGCAACCAGCTCTTTGCAAATGACCAGCCCCAGTCCGGAGCCGGTCTGCTGGCGTCCCTGGCGCGCCTGGACATAGCGGTGGAAGAGGGTGGCCTGCTCTGCTTCACTGATCCCGCAGCCGCTGTCGCTAACCATGAGGGCCAACTCTCCCTGTGTCTCATTCGCCGGCGTCAGCCGGCAGGAGACCTGAATTGCGCCTTCGACGGTAAACTTCAGCGCATTGCCGATGAGATTATTGAGGATTTGCCGTAGCGCCTGCGGGTCGACCCACAGCATGGTCCCTTCCTGCAGCGCGTTATGGTAGTGCAGATCGATGCCCTTTTGCTGCGCCAGCGCGTCGAAGGTATGACACTGCTGCGACACTAACTGTGCGACATCGCTCCACTGCGGGGTAACCTGGTATTTTCCCGATTCAATCTTGTCGATATCAAGAATATTGCCGATAAGTCCCAGCAGGGTTTGCGCCGTCGACCCCGCCAGCTCGATCGCCTCTTTACGCTGGCCGACGTTCAGCTCAGGTTTCGCCAGCAGCTCCAGAAAGCCGACGATGGCGCTCACCGGCGTGCGCAGCTCGTGGCTCATGCTGGCCAGAAAGCGGCTCTTGGCTTTTGTCGCCTGAATCGCTTTGTCTTTTTCGCGCTCCAGCGCACAGGAGAGGGCCTCCTTCTGCGCCAGCTCCTCCTCGAGCCGCTGCTGGGAGTCTTTACGTTTGCGCACTTCCCGACACAGAGAGAGTCCCCAGCCGAGGCTGATGGCGATCAGCACCAGCGCAAAGGCGATCAGCTGGTAAAACTGGCGGCTGTACTGGCTCCAGTTCTCTATTTGCTGACTGGAGATTTTCGACCACTTCTCGGTCATCTGCAGAATATCCCGTGGCGGAATAACCTGCAGCGCTTTGTTAAGAATGGCGGCCAGCACCGGTTCATCGCGCGGGATGGCCAGCCGAATGGCCGCGACGGGGAGTCCATCAATGCGGGTGTAGTGCAGACCCTGTGGATAGTAGTGGTCGATCATATAGCGGGCGGAAAGCTCCGAGGCTACGGCGGCATCCACTTCGCCTTCCTCTACCATCTTCATGGCGACGCCAACGTTATCCGTTTCCACCCAGTTAATCAGCGGAAAACGCGCTTTCAGATCATGGGCGGCGATAGGCCCGACCGGCAGGGCGATCCGTGCCGAGCGCGTCAGCAGATGCTGGTCGGGGGCGCTGCCGCGGGCGACCAGCACAAAGGCCACGTTAATGAGCGGATCGCTGAGGGTGACGTAGGCCTGCGGCTGTGGGGTCAGGGTGGCGGCGGGCATGATCGCCCAGTCCTCTTTTTCCATGCGCTTTGCCAGAGCCTGACGGTTGCGCACCAGAATAGGGTCAAACTGCAGGCCGGTCTGGAGTGAGACAATATTCAGCATATCGGCCATGATGCCGCGCAGTTCATCCTCGTTATCCACCAGGGTAAATGGCGGAAAATAGGGGTTCACCAGCAGGCGGACGCGACGATGCTTCTGCAGCCAGCGCTGCTCTTCGGGGCTAAAGGTAAGCGGGGTATTGAGAAACGACAGATCGCCACGGTTGAGCCAGTTTTGCATGATCCGCATCGCGGTGTCGCTGTCCACGGCATGGATAAAACGGTCGAAGAGTTGATGCAGCTCTGGCCGATCGTCACGGGTGACAAAGCGGTTGTGTTGCTCCTGCTGACGAAAATAGTGCGCGATAACCAGCGATTGCGAGAAATATTTCGAGATGCAGTGGCCAGTGGTGATGTTGTTGCCGATAAAATACTGATTCTCGCCGCTGACCACCGAGGCGAGAGCCTGATAGTCGCTATCATAAAGGGTGATTTTGGCGTTGGGAAACGCCTGCTGAATAATATCGAAAAAAGCGCAATCGCGGGTGCAGGCCAGCGTGACGCGGCGGTCAGTGGTCAGCGGCGGCAGAGGGGATTTCAGCGAGGTGACCAGCGTCGGCCAGGTTTTAAGCAGCGGCGC
Source organism: Klebsiella sp. 28 (assembly GCF_018223905.1). Classification (NCBI taxonomy): domain Bacteria; kingdom Pseudomonadati; phylum Pseudomonadota; class Gammaproteobacteria; order Enterobacterales; family Enterobacteriaceae; genus Klebsiella; species Klebsiella sp. 28. Next base: position 107,659 of record NZ_JAGRQY010000009.1, on the reverse strand, counting down.
GGATTGATCCAGGCCCGGGGCGAGCGCATCCCGGTGCGCCACCTGAGTGAGCAGGGTATCCACCTGGCGGTCGGCCAGGGCGGTGAGCGCCTGCTGCTCGGTGTCATACTGGCGGATAATCACCTTCAGTCCGAGGCTGTGCGCCATCAGCGCCAGATAGTCGGCGTTAATGCCCTGATAACTTTTCTCGTCGCCGTCATAGACGATGGGCGTCCTCTCGGGAAGCCAGGTCCCGACGGTCAGCGTAGGCTGCGCCGCCAGCCATGCTTTCTCCTTACCGCTAAGCGGGATATCGATCGCCGCGATATGAGAATGGCTCTTCAGCTCCAGCTGTTTCATGGCATACGCGGCAGGCGAGAGGCTCAGCGCCAGCCCGACAACGACGGATAAAATAAGACGAACCGCCATGCCATCACCCTATTTTATTGCGTTGCGCAAAGTCATATAGCTCAAGCAGGGTGCTGCAGCCTAATTTATCCATCAGACGGACCTTATAGGTACTTACCGTTTTATTGCTGATATTCATTTTGCTGCCGATGGTGGTGTAGTCGACGCCGCTGAGAATATAGCGGAACACCTTCATCTCCTGCGTTGACAGCGTATCCAGCCGGTCCTGATCGGTGATGCCGTGGGTGCAGAAGCGTTCCAGTGAAAAGGGGAAATAGCTGTAGCCATTATTGGCTGCGTCGATTGCGGCGAGGATATTATTCATTCCCTCTTTTTTACTCACAAAACCATTTGCTCCGCAGTCGGCGCTGCGTTTGCCGTAGAACAGTTCATTCTTAGCGGAAATGATGATGATTGTTCCCTGGTAGCGGCGTTTGCGCAGCTGCTCCAGCACCTCGATACCGCTGAGCTCCGGAATATCGACGTCGACGATGAGCAGGTCAGGCTGCATGCTTTCCGCGGTCTGCACGGCATGAGCGCCGCTGTCGAGCTCTGCCGCGACGGTAATACCGTTGCTGTCGAGAAGGTTGCGAATGGCGATACGTGCCAATGGATGATCGTCAATGATTATCGCATTCATGGGGGCGTAAATCCTGATATGAAAAAAGAAGGGCGATGCCTGGTGCAGGTGCGGCGGGGGTTATTTTTATCGATGCCGTTATAAGGCGTAATTGTAACACAAATCGTTTTGGGCCAGGGAAATATTGTGGAGCTGAGCCAGACGAATATATTTGCATAGCTGGATGACAGCTGTAGGAACGGGCGTTCACTTGCTTCAGCGCGGTCTGCTGTTAAAAAAAATGCAAACGATTAATCTGCTCTTATTAAGGTGAGTTCTCGGGAATATCGTCCGGCGACAACTGGCAGGTAAAATAATAACAATGGCGAAAGAAAAACGCGCCTTCTGGCGAAAATGGGTTTGGAAACATCTGATGGTAGGAATAACAGTACTGGCAATGAGTAGCGCCGCGGTGGGAAAGGATGTCGTCCCCGATGAGGCGCGGACCCGAGATATGATGCGCTGTCAGGATTATCTGCAACTGGATCCGCGCGCCTGGACGCCGATGGTGATTTGGCTGATGAACGATCCTTTTTCACTGGAGCCGCCGGAGTGGACCGACTTCCATGAAGCCGAGCTGGTGCTGACGCCGATCCTCACCGAAATCTGCCGTCAGGAGCCGGATGTCTGGCTCACCTCGCTGCGGGAACGGCTCAATTCTTATCAGCAGGTGCGGTCACTGAACTAAGCGACCGCGGTAAAACGGCAGAAAAAGTGACTAAATGGGCAGTTAGCGGCCTTCTTCTGCGCAAAGGCTCAGCAGCGGCCCGCTTTCTGCGACAGGGCGTCGCAGGTTTTGCTCGCTAGCGTCGGGTTGGCGCCGGCGCAGATGGCATTCAGAGGCGCTGTCATCTGCGCGCTTTCACATTTATTTCCCGGTGGCAGAAAAATTCAGCGTTAATCCAACGCCGACCTCGTTAATTTTGATAAAACGCGCCAGGCTAACCTTCGCCGCAAGATCGGTACAATGGCACGGATAGACGGAGTCTGGGGACAATACTTTAAGGTAATCCCCTGTCTGCGTGAGGCGATCTTCATCAGCATTTTGCAAATGGAACCCGCCAATGACCGAAACAATGTGTTTTTCTCCGGTAACCTGTTTTGCATATTCAATAATGTTAGCTATTCCCGCGTGAGAACAGCCTGTGACTACCACCAGTCCATCTTCTGTTTTTATTGCCAGCGCAGAATCATCCATAACGTAATCATCTGTAATTTCGCTTTTATCATCCACCGTTTGGCCTACCGGTGTCAGCATCTCAAATTTATTGTCCCTTGGTATTTGACCGAGGAAGATAATGTTTTCAGTGAGTGGATAAGGTTTTTTGCTGCAAATTTTGTCAAAAAAGGGATCATTTTGATCGAATCTGTAGTTTATCCCGATGGCTTTTGCATCAAAGTATTTTGGGGTTAATGCATCTGGGTGACAGATTAAGTTTATCTTTCTTTCAGGAATGAAATTTATCCGGTCATAATATTGAACTAAATGATTTAGCCCCCAGGTATGATCGTTATGCCCATGAGAAAAAACGATGCTATCGATACTGGTTAAATCAATTTTCAGCGTCTGCGCATTCTTCAGGAAAACATCCGAATATCCGGTATCGAAAAGGATTTTTTGACCATCATACTCAATCAGATAAGACACACCAGGTTCACCGATAAGGTACCTGTCAATTAATGTATTATTATCAACCAGAACCGTCAATCTCATCAGCCAATCCTCGATGTGGAGCCAATAATATAAAAAACTACATCTTTCTATTCTGGACTGGTGTTATGCCACATTCATTGCGGATAAGCAATTCACCAACATTTGTCATGAAAGACAGGGCTGACCAGATACCGCCGGGAAAAGAATGAGCTTAACTAAAAAAGTTGCATAGTGCCGTTTCTCGCTTGCGTTAGCCTTTTATGCAACCGCGGCCATGCTCATCACAAGGGAGACGGTAGTCATGCAATCGCTGTCTTTCATCCCTGACAACATAACCGGTCTAAGGGCATACCGATATCGCGCCATGCCCTCATAGTCGACCGATGGAACGCTACCGTCAAGCCGAACCGTTCGACATCAACGCTCCTGAGGGCAGTAGGAATAGGAATGCGCAGTTATCCGCATCGCTGACCTGACTTGAGAAACGTCGTATCCAGTAGCCTTGCTAATACTGATATATCTTATTTCCATTAGTTATTAATGAATCATTGACAGTGTTTTGCTGAACTGATTCAGCTAATGGCTCGCAGGATAATGTTTTGTAAAAATTATGTGATTAAAATTTAAGGGTTTGTAGTAAGCTCTAAAGATAGAAAGATCGTCTGGATTTTATCCGCTACCTTGAAGGGATTAATAAATCTGCGTTATAAATTAATCGCACTATTTAGAATACAATGGAAATATCTGAATGAACAATTCAGATAAATAGTGAAATAAATCTTATTATGCTGGTAGCTTCAGGACAGGGTATGTTTATGAAGAATGGAATTATTCTATCAATCGCAGATCGTATCAAAGACGCGTTTCCCATACCAACAGACGAATTCAGAAAAAGGCTTGAAGAGGACTGTTATGTAATATGGAAGTTGCCGCAATTTTATACCTGGCAAATCACCCTATCCTCCATCATTCCCGCCTGTACTGATTATATTGAAGCAATAAATGCAGAGGTACATGGCGCTTATGGTTCTGCCCGCCATTAAAACCAATGGTGAAATCATTCGCAAAGTTCTGTTTGTCACCGTGGGTGCGATGATGGTGACGCTTTCAGTAAAATATTTTACAGGAGTATGAAATGGCAATGGTCAATGAAAATATCGTCATTCGTCTGGCGCAAGACGTAGACATCCCTGAGGTGAAACAACTGCTGGAGCGCTATCACGCAAAAAATCTTGCAGGCGAGCAACGGGCGAATGGATTTGTCACCACCGATATGACGGAGCAGCAATTAAGCGAACTAAGTTCAGCCGAAAGTGGTGTGGTGATCGCCGTTGATCGTTCATGTGACAAGGTCATTGGTCTGCTGCTCGGCGGATCGTGGGAATTTCTCAGCCCGTGGCCCATGTTTAAATACATGGCAAGTATTCTCAACGAATATCGCTACCAGGGGGAAAAACTGGATGCAGTAAGCTCATATCAGTATGGCCCTATCTGCGTCGCAGAAGAGTATCGTGGCCGGGGCGTGGGCGAGATGCTGCTTGAGTATCAGCGCAAGGTGTTTGCACCGCGTTATCCCGTCATCGTTACCTTTGTCAATGTGCTGAACCCGCGCTCGTATGCGTTTCATACCCGCAACCAGTTCGAAGACGTCGGTTTCTTTAACTTCAATGGCAATAAGTACCACATGATGGCATTACCGACCTCCTGAGCGTTGGGCTGAAATAGTGCGGTATACCCGGCGGGCGTCTTCGGCGCCTGCCGGTATAAGCATAGGTCCAGGTTTGGCCGGTGGCTGACCGATCTCTGCTATTTTGAGGGCGTCTGGAAAAGGAAAAGGGCCTACGTTTGCACATAAACCCTTGATATCTGGGGGCCCCTGTTGGGTTTGAACCAACGACCAAGCGATTATGAGTTCCTACCGGAACAACCGAAAATCAATAGGTTGCGTTATTTATCATTGACATAGATTGCCACTATTTACCAATGATTACCAATTATTCGCCATTTCTACCGCCCCTTAATTTAGCCATCAAGTTGCAATTTGTTATTAGTCTTATGTGACTTAATACATACCGGCTTTTACTGTGCTCAAAGTGATTGACCTGTAAGGCTCGCTCCAAGAATAGATTCAAAGTGAGAGAACTAGGTATGCGGGAAAGAAAATGGCTATCAATGATTCAGGCGATTATACCAATATGAACTCCTCCCTGAAAACAGTGCCAAGCTAAACCAGAAGTCTCCGGAAAGACGAAGATCTCTGATTTAGCACTACACTGAATTTGGGCCAGGGTCAGAAAACTTGAGCAATTAAAAATAGCGTGCAACTAAAACAGGGATTCTTACATTAGCTACTCAACCCATAAATAACATTGCTATTCAAACACTAACTGATATATCCCGTATTTTCATCCTATTGTGCGAGTCAGTAGTTGTATCTATGAGGGACACAAGGGATTCATTATGCACTGGTTTCATGAAAGGGTAACTCAGCCTATCCGAACAAGTCTTTAGAAATCTTGAACGCATTTTAGTTTAGTTGAAGTCTAATTTTTGATCGATTCAAAAAGGCTTTTTCAGGGTGAAAAAGCCTTTGTAAAGCTGAAAAAATGCAAATACTGGGACTATAAGATCTCGCCTACAGGGAGTGGCATCATATTCTGTTAACGAAGTTTACTTATTGTTCTGTGCAGTAAAAAGCAGGAGTAAATTCTTTAACAAAAATGTACCCACCGGGTTTTTGTGCGTATACTTGAAAACTGGTGCGGGCCCCATGTTCAGTATAGAATTCTGGAAGCAACTTTTTTAGACCATCTGGGCCTGCAGTATCTTGTAATGATATAGTAGTGGTTGTATTTTCAAGATAAACTCCCTCATTAATACGCTTATATTTGAAAAGAACAGTTCTGCTTATACTAAAAATACCTTTATTACCGTTATTCAGCACGCCAGATAAATTTGCTACTCCTTCATGACCAAGGAAAGAGTATTTCAAACGAATGGACAGTAGTTGATGCTCTTTATGAACATTAATGATAGCATCACAAGTCATTGTATCTGAGTGTTGTGCCTTCCATTCAGTCCAGTTGTCGATTGCCAACGAAACAAAAGTGATAAATAGGATAATTGCGGTAATTGAACCGACTATATTCATTCGAGATAGTAATCTGATTCGCATTCTTCCCCCGGCAGGAAAGTCCCGATACAGCGTATTACTGACATCCTTTGTATCGGATAGACTGAAGATAAGTATAAAGTTTCTCCTTCTTCACAGTCAGGAGGGTTCTGTTTTAGCAATTCATTTAATTCATGTTCATTCAGCAGGGCTGGATCTGTATATATGTCGCAATTTTTAACTTTAAGCTTTGTTTTTGTATAATGACTAAAGTAATTTTCCCTCTTTAAATTGTGAGCAGTATAGAACATCAGGATGCAGAAAAACAAAAGTAGCAGATTAGTTATCAGTATCATACCGTGCTTGTACCGGTTTTTTTTGATGATACCTTTTTCTTCTAACTGCTTAAAGTTATTTAGAAAGTGCTCATCAGCAGTGTTAATAGCTTCAGATGTGCTGAAAGGTATGTTCTTGGTGCCATTTATAGGTTCCAGGCAATTACTCACTGAAGTTACTATTGGGGTTATATCTAACCCATTGTCTATAGTTACACCTTTCCCATAATGAGTTGAAATTAGGCGTTTACCGGCACCTACTTTTTCCAGGCCTCTTCTGAGGTTCAGCATGTTTTGATAAAAAGTATTACTGCTAACAATCACTCCACGCTTACCCCACACTAGCTCTTTCATTTCATCTCTTGAGATCACTCTACCTTGATTCTCTATCAGGATCTTAAAACATTCTGATGCTGTACTCAGGAGGGTTACAGTTCGCCCATCAATTACATTACGAAGAGTATTTTCATTAGGACAAAAATGAATGTTACCTTCAATTGTGTATAAAGTCGGTTCTGAATGACACACCGACTCCTCTTCAAGCATGTTGCGCTCCTGTTAAGCAAAAAGAGAGGTTTTACTTAGTAAATCTTGTAATCAGGTTAATATAAGGAAAAATCTTAATCAAGATCAAGTTTAACCAGTTGATTTATCTAGGTAGTTGTGTTGGTTCTTAAGATTCTTTATCGCTTTTTCATATCAGCATCCTTATTACAAATGAGTTGTGTTGCAAAATTGTTAAATTTTATGTGTTGTACAAAGTCTATCGTCAAGGGATAAGAATCTCAATTTAAACTTAAGACTATTCTTTCATTTTTTTGGGGAGCTATCCGAGGGTAATCTTTGGGAAAGCCATCGTACAGATGATGCCAATTTCCATCTGCTGAGTTCAGCAGTGCTTATTTGTGACATAAGGAACATCCTGCGTTGAGGATAGCTGAAGGCGGTTAAATGAAGATAGTCGTTATTAGTGACAACTTTTTTTTTCGGAACGCGTTCGCTACGACTATTAAATCTAGTAAGACGGTAATGTCTGAGGATGCCTTTATTGTGAGCTCAAAGAGTTATGATGGAGCTATTGTGATCATCAGTATCGCAAATAAAGATGTCATGCTTAAAATTCTGGGTGAAGTAATGAAAATGAATGTGCTCAAAATATTTTTAGAACCGTTGCATTGGCCATCTAGAATGAATGTATTTAAAATGCACAATGTATATATAGTTCCCTACAGAATGAAACTAAATCAGTTTATAGAGACTATAGAAAGTTGTATGTTGGCATTGGCAAGCGTGATAAGCATCAATCCAGAAAAGATAAGAGGTTCGGAATGGAGCACGATGCTATATTTAATGAGCGGTATTTCAAACCGTCAACTTGCTTATATGCTTAAGACTTCAGAAAAAACCCTAAGCGGGAGAGTAAACAACTTAGCTATCAAACTCGGTTTGGTTGGTTTTAATAAAGCTTTGCAATTGAGAGCAATGAATTTGTTTTACCTGATTTATACCTTAAATAAGCCAGCTGAAAAAAGAAACTATTTTATGAAACAGCAAAAGGCCATTTTAGAATCTGTCAAAAAATGGTTTGCAATTGTGTAGTTTTTTATATTGGTTATGTGGCTGTTTTTTGATTTTTATTAATAAGCCATACTCAATTCATTTGTTGTGTATGGGATCCGTTGATATTGGCAAAAGGAAAAAGATGACATTAATTATACGATGATTTTTATTGTTAAGTAACATGCAGTTATTGAATTAGATGAAATTGAGTACATGACTAATTTTACTGAAAATAAGGGTTTTTTATGAATGCAAAAATTTTTGTAATTGCAGCGATGTCTGCTCTATCTTTAAGCTCCGCCGCGGCTTTGGCTAATACCACCACCGTTAATGGCGGTACAGTGCATTTTAAAGGCGAAGTCGTTAACGCAGCTTGTGCAGTAGATGCTGGTTCCATCGATCAAACTGTTCAGCTTGGCCAAGTTCGTTCGGCGAAACTGGCTACGGCAGGTAGCACTAGCTCCGCTGTTGGCTTCAATATTCAGTTAGACGATTGCGATACTTCCGTTGCTACCAAAGCGTCTGTTGCTTTCTCCGGTACCTCAGTTGATACAACTAACACCAGCGTTCTGGCGCTTCAGAATTCTGCTGCTGGTAGCGCTACCAATGTAGGCGTACAAATCCTTGATAAAACCGGTACCCCGCTGGCACTAGATGGAGCATCCTTCAGTGCAGCGACCACGTTGAACGACGGCACCAATATCATTCCTTTCCAGGCTCGTTATTACGCCACTGGCGCGGCGACAGCGGGTACTGCTAACGCTGACGCCACCTTCAAAGTGCAATACGAGTAATTTCAATATCAGACAGGGATGCGTTTTGGGCCAGGACGGCCCGTTATCCACAACGGGATTGGGGTAATAACGTGCAAGGAATGAAAACAGGTTTCCTGATGTTTCTGCTACCCCCGCTGGCGCTAGCTGGTGATCACTGGAACGTCATGGTAGCTGGGGGAAGTTTGCAATTCCATGGGGTCATTATTGCAGAGTCTTGCCGCGTGGAAGTAGGTGATCAGCAGATGACTGTGAATATGGGGCAAGTCAGCAGTAATCGCTTTCATTCAACAGGGGAGGATGCCAGCCCTGTGCCATTCGATATACACCTTCAAGATTGTAGTACAAAGGTCAGCCAGCAAGTCGGAGTATCGTTTCGCGGCGTAGCTGATGGAAAAAATCCAGATGTGCTCTCTGTAGGGGAGGGGCCGGGCATCGCTACTGGCATAGGTATCGCGTTTTTTAATAAAGAAGATCAGCTGATTCCCTTGAATGGTCCACCTTCCCTCTGGCAGAGGCTCTATACCGGTCCAACCACACTACATTTTGTAGCCAAGTATCGGGCAACTGGTAAGCAGGTCACTGGGGGGATGGCAAACGCACAAGTATGGTTTTCTCTCACCTACCAGTAATAAACCTGCGGACATTTGACAAATAGGTAATACCGTAAGCACAAAAGGAGTGAATGTGAATAAAAGATTGCGAATTACAAGAAGATTTTGGGTGGGGCTCTTTTTACTAGCCACAAGCAGTTATTCGACCATGGTACAGGCTGGTGTCGCGCTCGGTGCTACCCGGGTTATTTATCCAGCTGGACAAAAACAAGTGCAGTTGGGTGTAACAAATAATGATGATAGTAATACCTATTTGATCCAGTCTTGGATAGAAAATTCTGAAAATGAAAAAGATGGTCGTTTCGTCATTACACCACCACTTTTCGCTATGCAAGGAAAAAAAGAGAATATTTTACGGATTATTGACGCTACTAATAACCAGTTGCCGCAGGATCGGGAAAGTTTATTTTGGGTTAATGTTAAAGCCATCCCATCAATGGACAAATCCAAACTTAGCGATAATACCTTACAGTTAGCGATTATCAGTCGCATTAAACTCTATTATCGTCCGGCGAAATTAGCGCTAGCGCCTGATCAAGCAGCGGAAAAGCTCACTTTTAGCCGCAGTGGATCATCGTTGACGCTTACGAATCCTACTCCTTATTACCTGACGGTGACCGAGCTCAACGCCGGAACCCGGATACTGGAAAACGCGTTGGTGCCGCCGATGGGTAAAACTTCAGTTAAATTGCCTCCAGATGCTGGTAGCCGCATCACTTATCGCACAATTAATGATTACGGAGCACTGACTCCAACGATGAATGGTGTATTGCGTTAATGTCGGAGCGGTCCGTTGGCGGGCCACGTCACAAATAACAATAAGAACTGACAACCGGGCGAATTCAGACCGGAGGGACTATGTCACATCTCAAATATGGACTGGACCGTTTTGGTTCCTCTAGCACAAGGTTTCTTCCTTGCGCTATCTCTGCTATGGCTAAACTCTTTATGGCGTTCTTTTTTATTCTGTCGGAGGGGCATGCGCAGACAGAGATCTATTTCAACCCGCGCTTTTTAGCTGACGATCCTGCTTCAGTGGCGGATCTGTCTGACTTTGAAAATGGACAGGAGGTACCGCCCGGCACTTACCGCGTCGATATCTACCTGAACGATGGATTTATTACCACGCGCGATGTCACCTTTAACCTCGGCGAAAAAGGTCATGGATTAGATCCTTGCCTGGCCCGCAGCCAGCTGGCTGGGATGGGCGTGAACATCGAGGGGATAAAAGGAATCGATCGCCCTACCGCCGATACCTGCGTTCCGCTAACCAAACTTATAAACGGTGCGACGACTCATTTTGATGTTGGTCTGCAACGGTTATATCTCACCGTACCTCAGGCTTTTATGGGCAATCGTGCGCGTGGCTATATTCCGCCCGAACAATGGGATGCCGGCATTAATGCTGGATTGCTCAACTATAACTTCACTGGTAACAATGTGCATAACGATACCGGCGGCGGCAGCAATTATGCTTGGTTAAACTTGCAAAGTGGACTTAACCTCGGTGCCTGGCGGCTACGCGATAATACTACCTGGAATTACACTAGTGACGACGGTACTTCACGCAACAAAAATAAGTGGCAACACGTTAATACTTGGCTGGAGCGCGATATTACGCCCCTACGTTCACGCCTGACCCTAGGAGATAGTTATACCAATGGAGATATTTTTGACGGCTTCAATTTCCGTGGTACTCAACTCGCCAGTGATGACAACATGTTGCCGGATAGCCAGAGAGGCTTTGCGCCAGTAATCCATGGTATTGCCCGTAGCACTGCTCAGGTCTCTATCAAACAAAATGGCTATGAGATTTATCAGAGTACAGTACCGCCTGGTCCCTTCGCAATTAACGATCTTTATGCTGCGAGTAGTGGTGGCGACCTACAGGTCACAATTAAAGAAAACGATGGTACCCGTCAGGTCTTTAGCGTGCCGTGGTCAACGGTACCCGTGCTACAGCGTGAAGGGTATACCCGCTATGCGTTGACAGCCGGAGAGTATCGTAGTGGCAACGTTCAGCAGGAAGAGCCTAAGTTCTTTCAGGGGACTGTTTTACATGGTTTACCCACCGGATGGACAATTTATGGTGGCGCTCAACTTGCTGAACGTTACCGAGCCGTGAACCTCGGCATGGGAAAAAATATGGGTGATTTTGGTGCCCTTTCACTGGACATTACTCAGGCGAACGCCACGTTGTCTGACTACAGCGATCATCAGGGACAGTCAATTCGCTTTCTGTATAACAAGGCGCTGAGCGATGTAGGTACTAATATCCAGTTAGTGGGTTATCGCTATTCTACAAAAGGTTATTACAATTTTGCTGATACTGCCTATCGCCGGATGAGCGGTTACGACGTACAGACTCAGGATGGCGTTATTCAGGTGAAACCGAAATTCACTGATTACTACAACCTTACCTGGAACAAGCGCGGCAAAGTACAGGTGAATGTTACCCAACAGTTAGGACGTACTGCCACGCTTTATTTGAGCGGCAGCAATCAAACCTACTGGACAACAGGTAAGGCAGACCAGCAGTTGCAAGCAGGACTGAGCGCCGCGGTTGAAGATATCAACTGGACGCTAAGTTACAGCCTGACCAAAAACGCTTGGCAGCAAGGACGTGACCAGATGCTGGCGGTTAACGTCAATATTCCATTTAGTCATTGGCTTCGTTCTGACAGCCAATCCTTATGGCGCCACACCTCCGCTAGCTACAGTATGTCACACGATCTTAATGGCCGAATGACCAATCTGGCCGGGATTTACGGCACTCTTCTGGAAGATAACAACCTGAGCTATAGCGTACAAACTGGCTATGCCAATGGAGGAGAAACCGATACTAGCAGCACTGGCTATGCCGCACTGAACTACCGTGGCGGCTACGGTAGTGCCAATCTTGGCTACAGTCGCAATGATGGATTCAGGCAACTCTATTATGGCGTCAGTGGAGGCGTGCTGGCTCACGGGGACGGTGTGACCTTAAGCCAACCGCTGAATGATACAGTGGTACTAGTGAAAGCGCCGGGTGCGGATGGGGTCAAAGTGGAAAACCAGACCGGTGTGACCACCGACTGGCGTGGTTATGCGGTTGTGCCTTACGCCACTGAGTATCGGGAAAACCGAGTGGCTCTTGATACCAATACACTTGCAGATAATGTTGACCTTGATGATGCAGTAGTCAGCGTGGTGCCCACCCACGGCGCGATTGTGCGAGCAGATTTCAAAGCCCATGTTGGTGTCAAGTTGCTGATAACCCTGACCCGTAAAGGTAAACCGGTACCGTTCGGTGCAATGGTGACTTCAGGCAGCAGTCAGAGCGGCAGTATTGTAGCTGATAACGGTCAGGCCTATATGAGTGGCATGCCGCTTGCTGGAAGCCTACAGGTTAAATGGGGTGAAGGGGTGGGAGCTAGCTGTGTGGCCCGTTACCGCTTGCCGGAGGAGAGTCAGCGGCAGTCGCTGAGCCAGCTATCGGCAGAATGCCGTTAAGGAACGCATGATAATGGATACACCACTTAACCTTCTGAGAGCTGCACTGATCTTAATCTGTGCGAACGCTTTTGCGGCTGACAGTACCATATCAATCAGCGGCTATGTGCGCGATAACGCTTGTGCGGTCGCCATCGAATCGAAAGAATTTACCGTCGACCTGATGAATAATGCTGTGAAACAGTTCAGTGCCGTTGGATCTGTCACTCCAGCGTTACCGTTTCGCATCGTGTTATCACCTTGCGGCAGCTCGGCTACGGCAGTGAAAGTTGGCTTTACCGGCACTCCGGATAGCAATAATGACAAACTTTTAAAAATCGATAGTGATGCTTTTGCCGCATCGGGGATGGCGGTACAGATCCTGGACAATCAGCAAACGATGCTGCCCATAAATGCGGCTGCATCATCAATCGCTTGGACGAATTTGACACCTGGGCAGACCAATATCTTGGGTTTTTATGCGCGGCTGATGGCAACCCGTGTACCAGTCACCGCTGGCCATGTTTATGCGACAGCAACCTTTACCCTTGAATTCCAGTAACCGGAGGTTTTAATGAAATATCGATTTGCAGGAGCGCTACTGGTGGGGTTACTGTCCATGAGCGTCAGCACGTCACAGGGCGCCGATATCAACATTACGGTGAACGGTCGAGTGGTGGCCAGGCCGTGTAATATCGCAACTACCAACGCTAGTATAGATCTCGGCGATCTCTTTACCTTCAGCCTAAAGTCAGCTGGTTCCACTTCAGCGTGGCACGACACGGCGCTTAGTTTAACCAACTGTCCAATTGGCACCTCGCGGGTGGTCGCTACCTTTAGCGGTATGGTGGACAATACAGGTTATTATAAAAATCAGGGAACAGCGGGCAATATTCAGCTCGAATTGCAGGACGACAGCGGTAGGAGACTTAATAATGGGGCAGCGAAGTTAGTACAAGTTGACGATAGCTCTCAGTCGGCGAGTTTTCCGCTCAAGGTACGGGTACTATCTGTGAAAGGTGGTGCTACCCAGGGAACTATTCAGGCGGTTATTAACGTCACCTACAGCTATGCTTGAGCAAGGAGAATATGTGAATGAATAAACTTATCCCTCAGTTTACCGTCTTGCTATTAGCAGGCTGGTCTATCAATGTTTGGGCATTTTCTTGTATGGATGCTTCAGGCCAAACTCTTCACAGTATGGCTGGTCCTGGTTCTGTGAATGTATACGTCAATCTTCAGCCCACTATTGCAGTAGGGCAGAACTTAGTTGTTGATATTTCCCGTTCAGTGGTGTGTAGGAATGATGCTCCTACACATCGTAATGATAATGTTATGATGCTTTTTGGTTCGATGTATGGTGGGGCTCTATCTAACTTTACTGGTACTCTTCGATACTATGGCTCTTCCTATACTTTTCCATTGAGAAGCGCTACATCTCCTCATAATTTTACATCAGGTAGTTATGTACCCTGGAATACTCAGCTTTACTTAACTCCAATTTCTGCAGCGAGTAGTGTCGCGATTAAAGGTGGTACGAGATTCGCACAGTTAGTAATGTATCAGGTAGGGTCTGATATTACGAGCGGAGGTAATATTCAGACCGTAAAATTTACATGGAACTTATACTCAATGAGAGATGTAGTCGTCCCTACTGGTGGCTGCGATGTTTCTGCCAGAGATGTCACAATGACGCTTCCTAATTATCCGGGATCGATGGCCGTGCCGGTTACCGTTCATTGCGCACAGAATCAAAATCTTAGTTACTATCTCTCCGGTACGACTACAGATAGTGCAAATTCGATATTTGCTAACACTGCTTCTGCCTCTCCAGCACAGGGCGTTGGCGTGCAAATGACACGTAATGGAGCGATTGTTTCTGCAAACAACACTATCTCTTTGGGGACGGTAGGCCCTTCACCGGTGAATCTCGGTTTAACTGCGAATTATGCCCGTACCATAGGTCAGGTTACTGCGGGAAATGTTCAGTCCCTCATCGGAGTAACATTTATCTATCAGTAAATTTACGGTCAGTGAAAGATATATAATATTCTGTTTTACAGCTTGAAAAATTCAATGTCGCCATTTGGATATATATATTTACGGCGTCGTCCAAACTCTACTTTAAGTAAAGATCTTCAGGATTAATAATGATGGTTGAGTCTTTTACGCAGCAGGTCAACTGCTTTACGGATAGCCGAAAAGAATGCCAGGCAGTGCAAGCTTTGGCCACGCCCACCCCTTTTGAAAGCGAGCTAGTTCATGCCATTCAGAACGGTCAGGTCTATCCTGTCTTCCAGCCCATTGTCGATATCCATCTGCATATTAAAGGCATTGAAGTGCTCTCGCGTTGGCGAAAGGACGGCGTCGTTCTGCTACCAACCGAGTTTCTGCCGAACATACAGTCAGAAGCCATTTGGTTCTCGCTTACAGCTTTCGTTCTGCAAGAAGCGGTGCAGGGTATCAATCGCTATCAGGGCGAATTTTATTTTACCGTCAATATACCGACCTGCATCGCGCACCATCACCATCTTATCTGTTTGATGGAAACTGCATGGTTGCAGTTGCATAATCCGCTGTGGGCCGATTGTCTGGTGTTAGAATTTGCTGAAACTGTCGACCTCACACAACAAGGAAATACGATAGCGAATATGCGGAAAATTCAAGAACGAGGCTTTCGTATCTTTCTTGATGACTGTTTTTCGCAAAACAGCGTGATTTTTCCGATAAGGTTGGCACGTTTTTGCGGTTACAA
Source organism: Klebsiella sp. 28 (assembly GCF_018223905.1). NCBI lineage: Bacteria > Pseudomonadati > Pseudomonadota > Gammaproteobacteria > Enterobacterales > Enterobacteriaceae > Klebsiella > Klebsiella sp. 28. Next base: position 92,379 of record NZ_JAGRQY010000009.1, on the reverse strand, counting down.
ACTGGATAAGAGTATTATTAACGATTTCCAACGCGACCCACATGCTATGGCATTGATAAAAAGTCTTATCTATTACTGCCAGTTAACGCAGAGCGATTGCATCGCAGAGGGGGTAGACAGTTTGGAAAAGTTCAATAAATTGAAGGGGATGGGGTTGGTTTTTTTCCAAGGCTATTTGTTTTCGCAGCCGGTTGAACTTGAACACATGATGTGCATGATAAAGAAATCTAAAGATTGTTTTAATATTCAATAAATTGATAAAAGTAATTGTTGTATGTGCATATTGCCAGACTTTTCTTGTTAGTTTTAACGATACCGGAGTTATCTTTTATCGATTGCTGCGCTGAAAATGGGAATAAAGGACGAGTTATTCTGGTTTTGTTAACTTAACGGGATGTTTACAAAGCATCAATGTCAGAGAATTGCCTGGCGGTTTGTGCAGCTGTCCTGTCGCCATCCCATTACGAGGCAACAAAAAAGCCACTCGAAAAAGTGGCTTTTTTGTTTGATTTTAAAGCTAAAATTTGGTGGCCCCTGTTGGGTTTGAACCAACGACCAAGCGATTATGAGTCGCCTGCTCTAACCACTGAGCTAAGGGGCCGTGGCGAGGGATTATAAAGTAACTGGCGATTGCAATCCAGCGTAAAGCGCGCAGCTGCTGTTTTTATAAGCAATGCATTTTCAATCCTTTATAATCATGTTTTAGCCATACAGCCGGAGAAAACATGATTAGCGATATCCTTGCGCCGGGCCTGCGCGTTGTCTTTTGCGGTATCAACCCGGGGAAGTCCTCCGCCCATACCGGCTTTCATTTTGCCCATCCTGGCAATCGCTTCTGGAAGGTCATCCATCAGGCCGGGTTCACCGATCGGCAGCTCAGGCCGGAAGAGGAGCTGCAGCTGCTGGATACGCGCTGCGGCATCACCATGCTGGTAGAGCGTCCGACGGTGCAGGCCAGCGAGGTCGCCTTGCAGGAGTTACGCAGCGGCGGCCGTGAGCTGGTGCGGAAAATTGAGGAGTATCAGCCGCAGGCCCTGGCGGTGCTCGGCAAGCAGGCCTTCGAGCTGGCCTTTAACCAGCGCGGCGCGAAGTGGGGGAAACAGGCTATGAGCATCGGGACGACCCAGGTGTGGGTGCTGCCTAATCCCAGCGGCTTAAACCGGGCGACGCTCGATAAGCTGGTGGCGGCCTATCGTGAACTGGACGATGCCCTGGCAACCCGCGGCCAGTAGCGGAGAGAGGCGACTTTCCCGGGATGGCCACCTGAACGCCATAAAAAAAGCTCCCCGCAGGGAGCTTTTTAACAGGCTGTAGACGATGCCCCGCGACGATTAATCGTCGAGGAAGCTACGCAGCACTTCAGAACGGCTCGGGTGGCGCAGTTTACGCAGCGCCTTCGCTTCGATCTGACGGATACGTTCGCGGGTAACGTCGAACTGTTTACCCACTTCTTCCAGCGTGTGGTCGGTGTTCATGTCGATACCGAAACGCATACGCAGCACTTTCGCTTCACGAGCGGTGAGGCCGGCCAGCACGTCATGCGTTGCCGCGCGCAGGCTCTCGGTGGTAGCAGAATCCAGCGGCAGCTCGAGGGTGGTATCCTCGATGAAATCCCCCAGATGCGAATCTTCATCGTCGCCGATCGGCGTTTCCATGGAGATAGGCTCTTTGGCGATCTTCAGCACTTTACGGATTTTGTCTTCCGGCATCAGCATACGCTCAGCCAGCTCTTCCGGGGTCGGTTCACGGCCCATCTCCTGCAGCATCTGACGGGAGATACGGTTGAGCTTGTTAATGGTCTCAATCATATGCACCGGAATACGGATGGTGCGCGCCTGGTCCGCGATAGAGCGGGTGATGGCCTGACGGATCCACCAGGTGGCGTAGGTCGAGAACTTGTAGCCGCGACGGTATTCGAACTTATCGACCGCTTTCATCAGACCGATGTTGCCTTCCTGAATCAGGTCGAGGAACTGCAGACCGCGGTTGGTGTATTTCTTGGCGATAGAGATAACCAGACGCAGGTTCGCTTCAACCATCTCTTTCTTCGCACGACGGGCTTTCGCTTCGCCGATGGACATGCGACGGTTGATATCTTTAACCTGCTCGATGGTCAGGCCGGTCTCTTCTTCAATCTGCTGCAGCTTCTGCAGGCCGCGCTGCACATCTTCTTTCACTTCCAGCAGCTTCTCAGACCACGGCTTGTTCATTGCCACCGCGGCGTTGAACCAGGTTTCGCTGGTTTCGTTGCCGGTGAACAGGGTGATGAAGTTTTTCTTCGGCATTTTGCACTGCTCAACGCACAGCTTCATGATGATACGTTCCTGAGTACGAACGCGATCCATCATGCTGCGCATGCTGTTGACCAGGTAATCGAACTGCTTCGGCACCAGGCGGAACTGCTTGAAGACTTCAGACAGCTTCAGGATCTCTTCCTGGGCGGCGGCATGGCTACGACCTTTGGCTTTGATGGTGTCGCGCGTCAGCTCGTACTGGGTACGCAGCTCGGCGAATTTCTCACGGGCCAGCTCTGGGTCGATGCTGTTGTCGTCATCGCTGTTGTCGTCGGCGTCTTCATCTTCGTCTTCGTCTTCGTCGTCATCCATCTCTTCCTGAGACAGCTCGGAGCCAACGTGGGTGGCGGTTGGCGCCATATCTTCTTCGGCGTTCGGATCGACGAAACCGGTGATCAGATCGGACAGACGGGCTTCTTCCGCTTCAACGCGGTCGTACTGCTCAAGCAGGTAGGTGATCGCTTCCGGATATTCGGCAACGGAGCACTGCACCTGATTGATGCCGTCTTCGATGCGTTTGGCGATGTCAATTTCGCCTTCACGGGTCAGCAGCTCTACGGTACCCATTTCACGCATGTACATACGCACCGGGTCGGTCGTGCGCCCGATTTCGGATTCCACGCTGGAGAGCACCTGCGCGGCGGCTTCGGCAGCATCTTCATCCGCGGTGTTTTCGGCAAGCATCAGATCATCGGCATCCGGTGCTTCTTCCATCACCTGAATACCCATGTCGTTGATCATTTGGATGATGTCTTCGATCTGATCGGAATCGACGATATCTTCCGGCAGATGGTCATTGACCTCGGCATAGGTCAGATAGCCTTGCTCCTTACCACGTTGGACAAGAAGCTTCAGCTGTGACTGCGGGTTTTGCTCCATAAGACGGTATCCACACTTAATTCGTTTGATTGGTGTCGGCAGACGGGCTGTCGACATTTAAAGCGAGGGCGTACTTATATTATTGCCGCTGCGCCTCTGCGCGGCTGTCGGGGGCTTCCCGATCGATACTCGGCACTTAAGCCGTTAAATACTTTTCCTTCACGTTGTTCTGCGTTTTCTTACTGCTTTGATACAACGTGAAGGATATTGTCTGTCATTTATTTTTTCGCCAGCTCCTGGCTGATGGTCCAGAGCTCCCGGCGTTCTTCACTGCTTAAACCGTGTGTGCGATCGCGAGCTATCAACTCTTCCTGTCGCAGTTCCAGCAGTGAATCAAACATATGGTTGAGCGAGTCGGTGAAGGTTTGTTCAGCGATGTCTTTATCTGCTATATCGTCCCACATCGACAGTTTTTCAAGGGTTGCCGCCTCTTTTGTGCCGCGATATTGCTCTAAAAGTTGCCCGGTTGTCAGACCAGGCTGCGCCAGACAGCTCTTCACCAGTTCGCTGAACAGGCTCAGTCCCGGCATTTTGCGCGAGTCCAGTCCCTCCAGCGGCGGGACTAACGGCGCCAGATCCGGGTTTTGCACCAGCAGTCCTATCAGTATACGCATGGTCGTGCGTTTTAGCTGCGGTGCGGGACGCGGCGCGCCATTTTCCGCCTGTTTTGGCATTAATCGTTCAAGCTGCGCGTCATCTAAAATGCCCAGCTTATTGCCCAACTCCTGACGCAAATAGATGCGCAGCGTTTCGCCCGGGACCTGGGTTATCAGCGGCAGCGCCAGCGTGCTCAGCTGCGCGCGCCCGTCCGGAGTACTCAGATCGACCTGCGGCAGCAGGCTGTTAAACAAGAACGTGGAGAGCGGCTGAGCCTGCTCCATCCGCGCCTCGAACGCCGCTTTGCCCTCTTTACGCACCAGCGTATCCGGGTCTTCGCCGTCAGGCAGAAACATAAAGCGTAGCTGGCGACCATCGGTCATGTACGGCAGCGCCGTCTCCAGCGCGCGCCAGGCGGCATCGCGGCCGGCCCGGTCGCCGTCGTAGCAGCAGATGACGTTATTCGTCACCCGGAACAGCAGCTGGATATGGTCGGCCGTGGTCGAGGTACCCAGCGAGGCCACGGCATAATTAATGTCGTACTGCGCCAGCGCCACGACGTCCATATACCCTTCGACAACCAGCAAACGCGGTGGTTCGGGGTTATCCTGCTGCGCTTCATACAGGCCATACAGCTGGCGGCCTTTATGGAATATGTCGGTTTCCGGGGAGTTCAGATACTTCGGCAGGGCATCGCCCAGCACCCGTCCGCCAAACCCAATCACCCGGCCTCGCTTATCGCGGATGGGGAACATCACCCGTTCGCGGAAGCGGTCGTAACTGCGTCCCTGATCGTTGGTGACCAGCATGCCGGCATCAATAAGCGACTGGCGGTTTTCCTGATTGCCGCCAAACCGTTTTAAAACGTTATCCCAACCTGGGGGAGCATAGCCGATGGCAAAGCGCGTAATCACCTCGCTGCTTAACCCCCGTTTCGCCAGGTACTGGCGCGCAGGATCGGCGGCGGGCTGCATCAGAGACTGTTGATAAAACGCATTCAGACCATCCAGTAACTGGTAGAGGTTCTGCCGTTGATGGCGCTCTATCTGGCTGGGTCCGTTGCCTGCTTCATAAGGCACTTCGAGGTTGTGCATGGCGGCCAGCTCTTCGACCGTTTCCACGAACTCGAGCTTGTCGTAGTTCATCAGGAAGTCGATAGCATTGCCGTGCGCCCCGCAGCCGAAGCAGTGGTAAAACTGTTTTTCACCGTTGACGGTGAAAGAGGGGGTTTTTTCGTTATGGAACGGACAGCACGCGTGAAAATTTTTGCCCTGCTTTTTCAGCTTTACCCGCGCATCGATCAGATCGACGATGTCGGTTCTGGCAAGCAGATCGCTAATAAATACACGTGGAATTCGTCCAGCCATAAGCCCCGTTATTTCTGATGACTATAAACGAAAATAAGCCGCGCATTCCTTTCGGAAGCACGGCCTTACAACTACAACTCGGTCTGAATTGAGAGCGTCGCTCTCAACAGATTAGTACAGACGAGTACGGCGTGCGTTTTCGCGAGCCAGTTTCTTCGCGTGACGTTTCACTGCAGAAGCTTTAGCGCGCTTACGTTCGGTAGTCGGTTTTTCATAGAACTCACGACGACGAACTTCCGCCAGAACACCTGCTTTTTCGCAGGAACGCTTGAAGCGACGCAGAGCTACGTCGAACGGCTCGTTTTCACGTACTTTAATTACCGGCATGTGCCTCTCACCTTTGATTAATTCGGTTTGCCGCTGGCCGCAATGCCAGCTTATTTCAAAATGGTGCGGAATTTTACTGCAACTACTGCTGCTTTGTAAAGCACCGGCGCCTTTTTTGAAAGGGACTTTTATAAGGGTGAGGAGTATACACGAAGAGAGCACCGGGGGTGAGCAAAGTTTTACATCGCCGGTCATTGGACCTACACTGCGCGGTATTGAAGCGAGGTAAAACAACTCATGCGTGTACTGGGCATTGAAACATCCTGCGATGAAACCGGCATCGCGATTTATGACGACCAGCAAGGTCTGTTAGCCAACCAATTGTATAGTCAGGTGAAACTGCATGCGGATTACGGCGGCGTGGTGCCGGAGCTGGCATCGCGCGACCACGTGCGCAAAACGGTGCCGCTGATCCAGGCGGCGCTGAAAGAAGCCGGTCTGACGGCGAAAGATATCGACGCCGTCGCCTATACGGCGGGTCCAGGCCTGGTCGGCGCGCTGCTGGTCGGGGCGACCGTTGGCCGGTCGCTGGCCTTCGCCTGGAACGTGCCGGCGATCCCGGTACACCATATGGAAGGGCATCTGCTGGCGCCGATGCTGGAAGATAATCCGCCGGCGTTCCCGTTCGTCGCGCTGCTGGTTTCCGGCGGCCACACCCAGTTGATTAGCGTCACCGGTATTGGTCAGTATGAACTGCTGGGCGAGTCGATTGACGATGCGGCGGGCGAAGCCTTTGATAAGACGGCGAAACTGCTGGGACTGGATTATCCCGGCGGGCCGATGCTGTCGAAAATGGCGTCCCAGGGCACCGAAGGCCGCTTTGTCTTCCCGCGGCCGATGACCGACCGTCCGGGGCTGGACTTCAGCTTCTCCGGCCTGAAGACCTTCGCCGCCAACACCATTCGCAGCAACGGCGACGATGAGCAAACCCGCGCCGACATCGCCCGGGCGTTTGAGGATGCGGTCGTCGATACGCTGATGATTAAATGTCGCCGCGCGCTGGAGCAAACCGGCTTTAAGCGTCTGGTGATGGCGGGAGGCGTGAGCGCCAACCGTACCCTGCGGGCGAAGCTGGCGGAGATGATGCAAAAACGCGGCGGCGAGGTGTTCTACGCCCGCCCTGAGTTCTGTACTGACAACGGCGCGATGATCGCCTACGCCGGCATGGTGCGTCTGCAAACCGGCGCCAAAGCCGAGCTCGGCGTGACGGTTCGCCCGCGCTGGCCGCTGGCCGAGCTGCCTGCCGCCTAACGCATCCTGAAACAGGCCGACGTCACGTCGGCCTGCCTTCCTGACTACTCCATACTTTTACATAGCGAGCAGATGGCTCCCTGATGCTTGTGCGAGTGCATCACGTCCGGGCGCTCGTACTCTTCCTCACAGCTAACGCATTGATACACGGTGGTGGAGGCGTTCCCCGCCGCGTCATAGCGCGGCTCGGCGATGCCGTCATCCACCTGCTTAATATAGTAGCGCCCGCGGGTAAGGAGCCCCATCAGCGGGGTCATGACAAAGGCGACGACCAGCGCAATCAGCGGCGAGAACGGCGCCAGCGTCGCCCCCAGCAGACCGAAGAAGGCGCAGATCGACAGCCCGGCGGCCAGACCAAAGGAGACCACGCCCACCGGGTTAACGTTGTAGATCATGCCGCGACGATACTCCGGCTGCGCCGGCGCCAGCTTGAGCAAGCCTTTATTAAAGGTGATGTCGGTCGCCACCACCACGACCCAGGCGATGGCGAAGTTGGAGTAAAAGCCGAGGATCCATGACAGGGCGCTGAACATATCGCCCTCCATCAGCGCCAGGGCAATCGCCAGGTTGACCACCACAAAAATAATCCGTCCCGGATAGCGTTTGGTGGTGCGGGTCCAGGCGCTGGTCCACGCCAGCGAGCCGGAGTAGGCATTGGTGACGTTAATTTTGATCTGCGAGATCACCACCAGCACCACCGCCAGCGTCAGGGCCAGCCAGCCGGGCACCAGGTTATCGAAGACGCTGACGAACTGCTGCACCGGTTCGGTATTGTGCACCGCCGGGAAACGGGTCAACAGATAGAAGCCGAGGAAGGCGCCGATGATCTGTTTGATCGCCCCTAACACCACCCAGCCCGGGCCGGCGGAAAAGACCGCCAGCCACCAGCTTTTACGATTCTCCGCGGTCTTAGGCGGCATAAAGCGCAGGTAATCAATTTGCTCGCCAATCTGCATGATCAGCGACAGGCATACCCCGGCGCCGAGCATGATGGCGGTAATATCCACCGTCGACGCGCTGTTTTTACCGGCGAAATGCAGGAAGCCGTCCACCAGCTGCGGATCTTTGACAATCAGCCACACCACCGGCACCACCATCAGCACCAGCCACAGCGGCGTGGTCCACACCTGCAGGCGGGTCAGGGCTTTCATGCCATAGACCACCAGCGGGAGCACCATCAGGGTGGCGATCAGATATCCCATCCACAGCGGGATCCCGAGGCCCACCAGCAGGCCCTGGGCCATGATCGAGCCTTCGAGGGCGAAGAAGATAAAGGTGAAGCCGGCAAAAATAATGCTGGTGATCACCGAGCCGAAATAGCCGAAGCCGGCGCTGCGGGTGATCAGGTCAAGGTCAATGTTGTAGCGCGCGGCAGTGATCGCCAGCGGAATGCCGGTGAGGAAGATCACCAGCGCCGCCACCAGGATCGAATAGATGGCGTTGCTGGTGCCCCAGGCCATACCGATGCTGGCGCCGATGGAAAAGTCGGCCAGATAGGCGATGCCGCCCAGCGCGGTGACCGCGACGACGCCCGGACCCCAGCGGCGAAAGCTCAGCGGGGCGTAACGTAAGGTGTAATCTTCTAAGGTTTCCCGGGAGCCGGAAGTCCGCGTTGTCGCGGGTAATTCAGGGTTAAGATCCAGTGATGACATAGTCATTCCTTAATGGTTAGGCATGACTTGAATTAGCAAACCTTATGCCATATTGCAGGGCAGGCGTGGCGCGGAGGTGGAGGCAGGATGATATAAAGAGAGAGCAGAGGCTGCACCATCCGGACGCGCTTGCGCCCGGCTGGTGCAACAGGCCTATTTGCCAAGCATGCCTTTGTCTTCGAGGAAGGCGATAATGGTGCTCAGGCCGTCGCCCTGCTTCAGATTGGTGAAGGTCCATGGGCGATCGCCGCGCATACGCTGGGTATCGCTCGCCATCACCTCCAGCGACGCGCCCACATAGGGGGCAAGGTCGGTTTTATTGATCACCAGGAAATCGGATTTGGTGATCCCCGGTCCGCCTTTGCGCGGGATCTTCTCCCCTTCGGCCACATCGATGACGTAGATGGTCAGATCCGCCAGCTCCGGGCTGAAGGTGGCGCTCAGGTTATCGCCGCCGCTTTCCACGAAGATAAGGTCGAGGTTACCGAACTTTTCACTCAGCGCTTCCACGGCGGCGAGGTTCATTGAGGCATCTTCGCGGATCGCCGTATGCGGGCAGCCGCCGGTTTCCACACCGACGATGCGTTCAGGCGCCAGCGCGCCCGCTTCGGTGAGGATGCGCTGATCTTCTTTGGTATAGATGTCGTTAGTGACCACCGCCAGCTGCCAGGTATCGCGCATCGCTTTACACAGTGCTTCCAGCAGAGCGGTTTTACCGGAACCGACCGGGCCGCCGACGCCGACGCGCAGCGGGTGTTTATAAGAGTTCATGGCTTCTCCTAGGAACGGAATAATCGAGAGTATTGGGTTTCATGCCGGGCAGAGGCGATGGCGGCGAGCGGGGTGGCCGATCCGATATCGCCGTCCGGCGCGGCCAGCGCGCGGGGCATCTCGGCCGCGTAGTGGTCACAAAGACGTAAAATCAGCTGCTGGGCGGCCTGCTGGCCGAAGGGGACCAGCTTGACGCCGGCCATCACGGCGCTCTCAATCCAGCTATAGCCCAGGCTGAGGGCCATCTCGGGCAGGGCGATACGCCAGCGCACGCCGAGCCAGGCCATCCCGGCGAGCTGACTTTGCTGGCACAGGGAGCGCCACGGCGGCGGACAGTCCGGCTGCCAGTCGCTCAGCAGACGGGCAAACGCCGCGCCGCGGTTGCGCTCTTCCTCCCGCAGTTCACGAGTTTCCCGGCAGGCCAGCAGATAGGCGGTCCAGCGCTGGGCCGCAGCGATATCGCCTTGTTCGCAGGCGCGGTACAGGCGGGCGAACAGCGGCAGGTCAACGGTAAAAAAGCCTTCCGTCATCTGGCGTCGCTGCCAGCGCTCGAAGGCCGCGACGTCCGGCACCCAGCCGGCTTCCACAGCCCACTCCAGCCCCTGGGACCAGCTGTAACCCCCTACCGGCAGGTTGCTGCTGGCCAGCTGCATCAGCCGCAGGCGTTGTTCCGCTGTCGACATGCTAGTGGCTGTGAGCGTGGTGGTCATGATGAGCATGATGATGACCGTGGCTCTCGCTGGCGTAAGCGCCGGCTTCCGGCTCGAACGGCAGCTGGCCAAAGGTCACCGTCAGGCCGAACTGGCGCAGCATATCGTCCAGCACGTGATCGTGATGGTAGCGCAGCTCGCCCGGCATAATCTGCAGCGGCACGTGACGGTTGCCGAGGTGGTAGCAGGCCTTCGCCAGCATAAAGGGATCGTCGCAGCGCACTACCGACACCCCTTCATCAGCGGCAATCACCTGCACAAACTCGGTGCCTTCTTCGTTGCTGAGCACATCGCCGCCGCGCAGCAGCAGGCCGCGGGGCAGCAGCAGGCCGGCTTCCCGGCCATCGTTGAGGGTGACCTTAACCCGGCTTTTGACGCGAACATCAATCGGCAGCGTAACGCTGGCGGTCGCGGCGGCGGGGATCTCCAGACGTTGAGTTAAATAAAGCATCCGCTCTCCTTAAAACAGAATCTATGGTCACTCCCGTTTTTGCAACACCGATTTTGACGACAAGTTGGCTTGCTTGAATCTATCCGGCGTCTGAATGGGATTTTATTCCCGCGCCTCGATGAGTTCCGCGCCTGATGAACCTCCAGAAAATATACGGCTTCAATGAGCCTTTCCGTTTTACAGGTTCCTCAACAGGCCGGTGGGCCGTTAGTATCATCAATATCAGTATTCGCAAAACCAGATGAATGATTGTTTAAACTGGTGTATTTCTGCCTTTATGCTTCGTAAGTTTGCTGTCGCGCCGTCAGTGCCCAGGCTATTCTGGCCAGCTTGTTTGCCAGAGCACAGGTGACGACAAAGTTGCTTTTCCGACACAACAACTCCCTGACCCAGTCGGCCAACTTGCCAGACTGGTGTTCCAGTTTTTGTATGAATACCCTGGCACACTGAACCAACAAAGTTCGGATCTTTTTGTTGCCCCGCTTGCTAATCCCTAACAATGTCGTCCGACCTCCCGTGCTGTACTGTCGGGGTACCAGCCCTGTTGCCGCCGCAAAGTCACGGCTGCTGGCGTACTGCTTCCCGTCGCCAATCTCAGTTGAAATAGTACTGGCAGTCAGCGTTCCAACGCAGGGAATACTCAGCAAGCGCTGTCCAACCTCATCTTCGTCCAACTTTCGTTTCAACTGAGATTCCAGATCTTTAATCTGCTCAACAAGATAGTGATAATGCTGTTGTAATTTCAGCAGTAACTGGCTGAGATAAAGAGGCAAACTACTGTCCTCAAGAAGGGTACTCAGTCGACTAATAACGGCAGCACCTCGCGGAACGCTGATACCAAATTCCAGCAGAAAAGCATGCATCTGATTAGTTGTTTTCACCTTATCCTGAACCAGGGATTCACGGACACGATGCAGAGCTCGCATTGCCTGCTGAGATTCGGTTCTGGGCTGCACGAAACGCATAGATGGACGTGATGCTGCTTCACAGATAGCTTCAGCATCAACGAAGTCATTTTTGTTGCTTTTAACGAATGGGCGGACAAATTGCGGTGATATCAGCTTTGGAAAATGCCCTAACTCTTCCAGCTTGCGTGCCATAAAGTGAGAACCGCCACAGGCTTCCATCGCGATGGTTGTTGCCGGGCATGTCGCCAGAAATTCGATTAGCTTTGGTCGGGTGAATTTTTTACGGTAAACGGCCTTCCCACGATGATCCTGACAATGAATATGGAAAGAGTTCTTACCCAGATCGATACCAATAAGCGCAATGTTTTCCATGATGGTTCTCCGAATGAAAGCCTGTCCTCAGCATAGTACTGGGAAGGAGGGAGTGACCATCTCATTAAATATCGTTGCGCCATCGGCAGAACGTCTGCCGGCTCGCTGGTGATAAGTTCGCCATCCACCCGCACCTCATAGGTCTGGGCGTCGACGGTGATGTTAGGCTGCAGGCTGTTGTGCACCATGTCGGCTTTCTGCACCGTACGGCAGCCTTTCACCACGGCGATCGCGCTGCGCAGGTTCAGCCGCTCGGCAACGCCATTGGCTGCCGCCGCCTGCGACAGGAAGGTGAGGCGGCAGTGATGGCGGGCGCTGCCCAGCGCGCCAAACATCGGGCGGTAGTGCACCGGCTGCGGGGTCGGAATAGAGGCATTGATATCGCCCATCGGCGCGATGGCGATCATGCCGCCTTTGATCACGGTGGCCGGTTTCACGCCGAAGAAGGCTGGTGACCAGACCACGAGGTCAGCCAGCTTACCCACCTCAATGGATCCGACTTCGTGTGCGATGCCGTGGGTCAGCGCCGGGTTGATGGTGTATTTGGCGATGTAGCGCTTCACGCGGAAGTTGTCGTTATCCCCGGTCTCCTCCGCCAGCGCTCCGCGCTGCACCTTCATGCGATGCGCCACCTGCCAGGTGCGGAGAATCACTTCTCCGACGCGGCCCATGGCCTGCGAATCGGAGGAGGTGAGCGAGAAGGCGCCGAGATCGTGCAGCACGTCTTCCGCAGCGATGGTTTCCCGGCGAATGCGCGACTCGGCAAAGGCCACGTCCTCGGCGATGTCCGGGTCCAGATGGTGGCAGACCATCAGCATATCGAGATGTTCATCGATGGTGTTGAGGGTGTAGGGCAGCGTTGGGTTGGTGGACGACGGCAAAATGTTCGGGTGGGCGCAGGCGGTGATGATGTCCGGCGCATGGCCGCCGCCGGCCCCTTCGGTATGGAAGGTGTGGATGGTGCGCCCGCCGATGGCGGCGAGGGTGTCTTCCACAAAACCGGATTCATTCAGGGTGTCGCTGTGCAGGGCGACCTGGACGTCCATTTCATCGGCGACGGTTAACGCACAGTCGATCGCCGCCGGGGTGGCGCCCCAGTCCTCATGGATCTTCAGGCCAATAACGCCCGCCGCCACCTGCTCGCGCAGGGCATCCGGCTGAGAAACGTTTCCCTTGCCCAGCAGGCCGATATTGACCGGCAGGCTGTCGGCCGCCTGCAGCATGCGTGAGATATACCACGGGCCCGGGGTGCAGGTGGTGGCATGGGTGCCCGCGGCCGGGCCGGTGCCGCCGCCGACCATGGTGGTCACGCCGGAGACCAGCGCCTCTTCCGCCTGCTGCGGACAGATCCAGTGAATATGGGTATCGATCCCGCCGGCGGTGACAATTTTTCCTTCGGCGGCAATCGCTTCCGTCGCGGCGCCGATGGGGATGGTGACGTTGGGCTGGATGTCGGGGTTACCGGCTTTGCCGATGGCGAAGATCCGGCCGTCCTTCACGCCGATATCGGCCTTAACGATCCCCCAGTGATCGACGATCAACGCGTTGGTGAGCACCAGGTCGACACAGTCGGCGGCCAGCATCTGCCCCTGGCCCATGCCGTCGCGGATCACTTTGCCGCCGCCGAATTTGACCTCTTCCCCGTAGGTGGTCAAATCGTCCTCCACCTCGATCCACAGCTCGGTATCCGCCAGGCGCACCTTGTCGCCGACGGTTGGGCCGAACATATCGGCATAGGCCTGGCGTGAAATATTACTCATCGTTTACCTCCAGAGGGCCCATAACCTCGCCGCGGAAGCCGAAGACGGCGCGGTGACCAGCGAAGGCCACCAGCTCGACCTCGCGTTTCTGGCCGGGTTCAAAGCGTACCGCCGTGCCCGCCGGGATATTCAGGCGATAGCCGGCGGCCTGCTGACGGTCGAACTTCAGCGCCGGGTTAACCTCGGCGAAATGGTAGTGCGAACCGACCTGAATCGGCCGATCGCCGTGGTTCTCAACGACCACGCGACAGGTTGCCCGGCCGGTATTCAGGGCTATCTGACCGGGCTTAACGTGATATTCACCGGGGATCATGGCGCTACCTCAGATAATCGGGTTGTGAACGGTGACCAGCTTCGAGCCGTCCGGGAAGGTGGCTTCGACCTGGATATCCGGGATCATTTCCGGGACGCCCTCCATCACCTGCTCGCGGGTCAGGACGTGACGGCCTTCCTCCATCAGCGAGGCCACGCTTTTGCCGTCCCGAGCGCCTTCCATAATAAAGGCGCTGATCAGGGCCACGGACTCCGGATAGTTGAGCTTCAGGCCGCGGGCCAGGCGACGCTCCGCCACCAGCGCGGCGGTAAACAGCAACAGCTTGTCTTTTTCTCGGGGGGTCAGTTCCATAACGTTCTCTTAAGTCAGCCAGATTCGGGGAAGTACGGGAGATTTGCCGGTAAGATGAGGGCGCAGAAACTGCCATACGTCGCGCATCACCCGCTGGCAAATCAGATTATCGTCACTGAGGAAACGCACCGTCAGCAGGCGGTCGGTCAGGCTGGCGCCGGCGTAGAGACCGAGCGGCGCCAGCGCGTCGCGCACCCCGTCGAGCAGGGCATCGGTAGCCGGATAGCACAGCAAAGTGCCGACCCAGGGACGTTCGGCGACGCTGGAGAGCTCTCCCTCCTGCAGCTGCAGGCGCTCGACCAGCAGCGGCTCATCGTCCACCCATACCTCCAGCCGGTTGCTGAGGGTGCCGTGGCTGAAGGTTTCGCCAATCACCGGGCGGCCAAGGCAGAGCAGATCCCAGGCCAGCAGCCTGCTGGAGGCGCAAAGATGAAAGGTAGTGAACAGCCGGGCATTCGCCCCGGGAAAGAAGATGGCATCCTGCGGGAGCCACTCCAGGGTCGCCTGCGGGGCAAGGGTCAACTGCTGGCGAACTAGCGCTTGCGCGCCGCTGCTGCGGTAAAACTTGCTGGCGCCAGGCATGGTTATCAGCGTATGGCAGCCGGGGGCAAGGTGCGCGCTAATTGTCAGCTCATCACCGCCGACGATGCCGCCGGGCGGGTGAAGCAGATAGAGGTGACAGGTCTCTTCTTCCGGGTAAAACGGGCGCTGGACGGTCAGCGGGCCGACGTGTTGGGCGCTGGCGAGAACGGTCTTGCCGCCGGCCTGCTGAAAGCGGAGATCCAGCGTGGCCTGCCAGCCTTTTTTGAGTGGTGGTAACACGGTGCCGTGCAATGTTGCGCCCCTGCAAAATCAAGATAAAACAGCAGCAATGAGTATTGATCGGCGGGAGTTTATCCCGGTCATACGAAACGCTTATGTCATCCGTAACCCGGAGCGTCGCGACGGGCGCGAGGGGAAAGCGGCATAACCGCTCCGGATTATTCACCCGGATAATCTTTGCCGTCAATATCCTGATCCGCAGCCTGGGCGCGGCGGAAAAGGCGGCGGATCGGGTTGCGCTGCGCCGCCAGCCGCCAGCGCAACTTTTGCCTTTCCATGCTGCTAACGTATTGTTACAAAAGGGGGAGGCGGCGATGATCGCCTTTGATGGCGAGGAGGCGTAAAAGGGCGGATGAAAGGCGCGATTAGCGCAGGGGAGTTCCCCGGCTGGCGGAGCCAGGAGGGGAGATTACTTCTGCTCTGGCGTTTTTTTCTTCTTCACGCGGGTCCAGATTTTGCTCTCCTGGCGGCGCCACAGACGCTGAATGTTGTCGTGATGGCGCAGGAGGATCAGGCAGGAGAGCATCGACACCGGAAAGGTGTACTGCGGTTTGAACCACCAGACGTAGAACGGGGCGATCAGCGCGCTGACGATAGCGCCCAGGGAAGAGTAACCGCTGAGCAGGATGGTCAGCAGCCAGGTCCCGGCCATCACCCCGGTCAGATCGAGCCCGATGGGGGCGATAGCGCCGAAGGCCGTGGCGACGCCTTTACCGCCGCGGAAATGAAAGAAGACTGGCCAGATATGGCCCACGCAGGCGGCAATCGCCACTAACCCCAGCCAGAACGGCGTAAGGCCCAGCGCCCAGGCGCCCCACACCGGGAGCATGCCCTTCAGCACATCAAAAATAAGTACCGCTACGGCCGCCCCTTTTCCGCCAATTCGTAGTACGTTAGTGGCCCCGGGGTTGCCTGAGCCGCTGTCGCGTGGGTCGGGCAGGCCAGCAAGGCGACATACCAGAATGGCGCTGGAAATGGAGCCGCAGAGGTAGGCGAGGAGTACCAGTCCAGGCGCGATTGCACTCATAACGCTGTTCCGTTTTGAAAATGTCGTTGTATTCTCTGCATCTGTGGATAATACGCATAATTCGCCGGAAGTGGTATCCGGTTTAGCTAAAAAGCAGGCAGGGCGTGATGGATATTGTATTTATAGAGCAACTTTCGGTAATCACCACCATTGGTGTTTATGACTGGGAACAAACCATTGAGCAGAAGCTGGTGTTCGATATCGAAATTGCATGGGATAACCGCAAGGCGGCCGCCAGCGATGATGTCAGCGATTGCCTCAGCTATGCTGATATCAGCGAGCGCGTGATCGCGCATGTGGAGGGGGGGAAATTTGCGTTAGTGGAGCGGGTGGCGGAAGAGGTGGCCGACCTGCTGCTGGAAACATTCCAGTCGCCATGGGTGCGCATAAAAGTCAGCAAACCTGGCGCCGTGGCTCGCGCGGCAAACGTCGGGGTGATTATTGAACGTGGCCTTAATCTGAAACAAAACTTTTCAGGTCATACTTGTTAAACAAATTGCGTTTATACCGGTCATAGCATCCGGTCATCAGGCAATTTTACTGGCGATGTCCTTCCAGAACGGTGGACGAATCCGTGTGTACTTCCTGTACGCTGCGGATTACGCGCGCTCTGGCAGCCGGGTTATGCCTGTTGAACGATACCGTGTTCCTGGTTTTTTTCATTTTACTTTTTTAAAGGGTTTAATTGGATGAGCGATATACACTCGCTGCTGGTGGCGGCAATATTGGGTGTGGTTGAGGGTTTGACAGAGTTTTTACCTGTTTCCAGTACCGGTCATATGATTATTGTTGGTCACCTGCTGGGGTTTGAAGGTGATACCGCAAATACCTTTGAAGTGGTGATTCAGTTAGGTTCGATACTCGCCGTGGTGGTGATGTTCTGGCGTCGCCTGTTCGGCCTGATCGGCATCCATTTCGGGAAACCGCCGGCGCATGAAGGCCAGGGCAGCGGCCGTTTGTCGCTTATCCATATCCTTCTCGGCATGATCCCCGCGGTGGTGATGGGGCTGATTTTCCATGACACCAT
Source organism: Klebsiella sp. 28 (assembly GCF_018223905.1). Lineage (NCBI taxonomy): Bacteria > Pseudomonadati > Pseudomonadota > Gammaproteobacteria > Enterobacterales > Enterobacteriaceae > Klebsiella > Klebsiella sp. 28. The sequence goes on along the minus strand of NZ_JAGRQY010000009.1, from coordinate 75,539 downwards.
TAAATCCTTGTTTAACCCGGTGAACGTGATGTACGCCCTGATTGTCGGCGGCGTATTGCTGATTGCAGCGGAAGTGCTGAAGCCGAAACAGCCGCGCGCGGTCGGGATTGACGATATGACCTACCGTCAGGCGTTCGTCATCGGCTGCTTTCAGTGCCTGGCGCTGTGGCCAGGTTTCTCCCGCTCGGGGGCGACTATCTCCGGCGGCATGCTGATGGGCGTCAGCCGCTATGCGGCCTCGGAGTTCTCTTTCCTGCTGGCGGTACCGATGATGATGGGCGCCACCGTGCTGGACGTCTACAAGAGCATCGGCTTCCTGAACATGGGCGACGTCCCGATGTTCGCCGTCGGCTTCGTGATGGCGTTTATCGTGGCGCTGATTGCGATTAAAACCTTCCTGCAGCTGATCAAACGGATCTCGTTCATTCCGTTCGCTATCTACCGCTTTATCGTCGCGGCAGCGGTGTACGTGGTCTTCTTCTAAGGCCTGCGCCCTCAGCCTTGCGGCTGGGGGCAACGCTGTTCCTTCCACTGCGCTACCGCCGCAATTCTCCGCCGCGTCAGCTCCTCGCGAATTTCCGCCCCTTTAAAGCCCGCCGCCACGACCTCTTTAGTGGAGACCGACTGCGCCACTTCCCAGGCCTCCAGCAGCAGGCGCCCCTGCGGGTAATCGCTGGCCTCGAAACCGGTGCGTCCGCGGACGTCGGCTTCGCTGGTGAGCGCGATCTGCTGCACGCGCTGCGGTTTGCGCCACGCGTCAATGTTGTCGAAGAGTTTGACGAGGGTTTTCGGCTGCAGAATCGGCAGGGTGTGGATTAGGTCATGGTACTCCGCCACCAGTTTCGCGAGATCGCGGATATCGTTCGGCACCCGCAGACGCGCGCAGAGCTGCTCCACCAGCTTGACTCCCGCCGGACCATGGCCGTGGTGACGCGGCCAGAGCGCCTTCGGCGTCAGCCCTTTGCCGAGGTCATGGCACAGGGTGGCGAAACGTACGTCGACATCCGGCGACAGCATCGCGGCCATCGTGACGGTCATCAGGGTGTGCAGGCCGGTGTCGATTTCCGGATGCCATTTCGCCGGGGCCGGCACGCCGTACAGGGCGTCAATCTCCGGGAACAGCACCTTGAGAGCCTGACAGTCGCGCAGCGTCTGGAAAAAGACCTGCGGGTTGCGAGTAGTTAATGCGCTTTCCGTCTCCTTCCACACCCGCTCCGGCGTTAAATGCGCCAGCTCGCCGGCCTCAACCATCGCGGCCATCAGGGCCTGGGTCTCTTCGGCAATGCGAAAACCGAGGTGGGCGTAGCGGGCGGCAAAGCGCGCGACGCGCAGCACGCGCAGCGGATCTTCACTAAACGCGGGAGAGACATGGCGCAGCAGGCGCTGACGGAGATCGTTCTGTCCGCCGTAGGGGTCGATAATTGCGCCGTCGGCATCCTGGGCGAGGGCATTGACCGTCAGGTCGCGGCGCAGCAGATCGGCTTCGAGGGTGACGTCCGGGGCGGCATAGCAGGTAAAACCGGTATAGCCCGCGCCGGATTTGCGCTCGGTGCGGGCCAGGGCATACTCTTCCCGGCTTTGCGGATGGAGGAACACGGGAAAATCGCGGCCTACCTGTTGATAGCCCGCGTCTAGCATCTGTTGCGGGGTGGCGCCCACCACCACCCAGTCTCGGTCTTTGACCGGCAGCCCTAACAGCGCGTCACGCACCGCGCCACCGACCAGATAACTCTTCACGCCTGATTCTCCCGTATCCGTTTTTCGCAAGATGATACGTAAGTCTGGCAGAGAAGACGAATTAGTTCATCCACCGGTCTTTACGTTTGCGGCTTGGCACCAGATGCGGCAGCACCAGACCGAGCAGCAGACCGACGCCCAGCACACCGCCGCCGTACATAAACCACTGCATGATAATGGTGCGCTGTTTATCATCAAGCTGCAGATTTGCCGCATTCACCTTCTTCTGCGCGACAACCAGCTCGTTTTTCAACTTTTGGTTCTCGTCCTTCAGCGCGTTAATCACGCTGTCGCTGCCGGCGACTTTCTTCTGCATATCCGCCGTGCGCTGGTTCCAGGTGGCATCGATGTTATTCAGCTTATCGGTCAGCGTTTTGACCTGGTTTTCCAGATCCGGGACGCGGGTGCGCAGGCTGGGCTCGTTGCTCAGCTCTTTCAGCGGGATCCAGGCGGTACGGCCGTTGCTGTCGCGAATTTGCGCGTAACTGGTGCTGTCGTTCGTTTGCAGTACCGACACTTCTTCCCCGGCGTTGATGGTGCCGACCAGACGATAATTATCGCCCGGGCCGCTGCGAACCCAGGTGTTCAGCTCATCGGAAACGTAGCGCTTTTCTTCTGCGTGAACCGCCGTAGCGGCGCTAAGCGCGAGCAAAGTAAAAGTAATCAGGCGTAATTTTGGCATCAGGTCATCGTTTGGTCATAAAAAGTGGAACGATAGTAGAGGCATCGCCAGAGCGACGCAAAGTTTTCCGCCACAATCGGAATCATCCAGGAGGTGGCCCGGCAAAAAGCGCGTTGCATGGCGATTCACCGCAAAATACTATCTACTGACAAAAAATATTGTCGTAAGTTCGCCGCAATTTGTCGGCGCAGCACAGAAGCGGAAGAATTCAGTCATGGCTCAAGAAATCGAACTCAAGTTTATCATCGCTCAGGATGGGGTAGAGACGCTGCGCGAGCAGCTCAATGCGCTCGAGGCGAAACATACGCCCGCGGGCCAGTTGCTGAACATTTATTACGAAACCGCCGATAACTGGCTGCGTCGTCACGATATGGGGCTGCGCATCCGCGGCGATCAGGGGCGTTATGAGATGACGCTGAAAATCGCCGGTCGGGTGGTCGGCGGCCTGCACCAGCGCCCGGAATATAATATTCCACTGGATAAACCGGAGCTGGCGCTTGAGCGCCTGCCGGCGGAGGTCTGGCCGCAAGGGGAACTTCCGGCCGCGCTGGCGGAGCACGTCCAGCCGCTGTTCAGCACCGATTTTGCCCGTGAACGCTGGGTGATCCAGGAAGGAAAGAGTGAGATTGAGATTGCCCTCGATCGCGGCGAAGTCAAGGCGGGCGAACATCAGGAGCCGATCTGCGAACTGGAGCTGGAGCTGCTCGCCGGGGAGACCGCCGATCTGCTGCGCCTCGCGCATCGTTTGCTGGAGAGCGGCGTCCTGCGTCAGGGGAGCCTGAGCAAAGCCGCGCGCGGGTATCATCTGGCGCAAGGTAACAATGAGCGTCCGGTGACCCGGCTGGCGGTGCTGCCGGTGGCAGCGAAGGCCAGCGTGGAGCAGGGGCTGGAGGCGGCGCTGGAGAGCGCCCTGGCGCATTGGCTGTATCACGACGAGATCTGGCTGCGCGGCAACGCAAAAGCCAAAGCGGAAATTCTGCTGGCGATAGCCCGCGTGCGCCATGCCCTCGTGCTGTTTGGCGGCATCGTGCCGCGTAAGGCGACCACCCACCTCCGCGCGTTGCTGAACGACGCCGACGCCGTTCTGCTGGCTGCGGACACCGCCGACGAAGCGTTATTCCGCACCGAGGTCGTTGGCGCCAAACTGGCCCTGACCGAATGGCTGGTCCAGCGCGGGTGGCGTCCGTTCCTCAACGAGGCGGGAGAGAAAAAAATAGCCGGCTCGTTCAAACGGTTTGCCGATATTCACCTCTCGCGGGTGGCGGCCGAGCTGCGCAGCGCCGTGCAGCATCTGGCGGTAGAAGATGCCGCTGACCAGTTGCCGAAGCTGTCCCGCGACATCGACAGCGTCCAGCTGCTGGCGGGCGCCTATGGCGACGCCGTCGCGCCCTGGCTGGAGAACTGGCAGGAACTTCAGCGTGCGATAGAGCATGACGACCGCAGCGTGTTTGAATATTTCCGTCGCCAGGCGCTGGCTGCCGAGCCGTTCTGGCTGCATAGTGGAAAACGATAATTACAGGCCAGGGAGCCCTTATGATGCCGCTTTCTCCGCAGTTACAGCAGCACTGGCAGACGGTCGCTGACCGTCTGCCAGCGGATTTTCCCGTTGCCGAACTGAGCCCACAGGCCAGGTCGGTGATGGCGTTCAGCGATTTTGTCGAACAGAGTGTGATCGCTCAGCCGGGCTGGCTGAATGAGCTTGCGGACTCCGCGCCGGCGGCGGAAGAGTGGCGGCATTACGAAGCCTGGCTGCAGGAGCGCCTGCAGGCCGTCACTGACGAAGCGGGGTTGATGCGAGAGCTGCGTCTCTTCCGCCGCCAGATGATGGTCCGCATCGCCTGGGCGCAGGCGTTGTCGCTGGTGCGCGAAGAAGAGACGCTGCAGCAGCTGAGCGTCCTGGCGGAGACCCTGATTGTCGCCGCCCGCGACTGGCTGTACGCCGCCTGCTGTAAGGAGTGGGGAACGCCATGCAATGCCGAAGGTCAGCCGCAGCCGCTGCTGATCCTCGGCATGGGAAAGCTGGGCGGCGGCGAACTGAACTTCTCTTCCGATATCGATCTGATCTTTGCCTGGCCGGAGCATGGCGCCACCCGCGGCGGCCGTCGCGAGCTGGATAATGCCCAGTTCTTTACCCGCCTGGGGCAGCGGCTTATCAAGGCGCTGGATCAGCCGACGCAGGACGGCTTTGTTTATCGGGTGGATATGCGCCTGCGGCCGTTTGGCGACAGCGGGCCGCTGGTGCTCAGCTTTGCGGCGCTGGAAGATTATTACCAGGAGCAGGGGCGGGACTGGGAACGCTACGCGATGGTGAAAGCGCGGATCATGGGCGATAACGACGGCGCCTACGCCAGCGAACTGCGCGCGATGCTTCGCCCCTTCGTCTTCCGCCGCTATATCGACTTCAGCGTGATCCAGTCGCTGCGTAACATGAAAGGCATGATCGCCCGTGAAGTGCGGCGTCGCGGGCTGAAAGACAACATCAAGCTCGGCGCCGGCGGCATTCGTGAAATTGAATTTATCGTTCAGGTCTTTCAGCTGATCCGCGGCGGTCGCGAACCTGCGCTGCAGCAGCGCGCGCTATTGCCGACACTGGCGGCGATTGATGAGCTGCATCTGCTGCCGGAAGGCGACGCGACGCTGCTGCGCGCGGCCTATCTGTTCCTGCGCCGGCTGGAAAACCTGCTGCAAAGTATCAACGATGAACAGACCCAGACCCTGCCGCAGGATGAACTGAACCGCGCCAGACTGGCGTGGGGGATGCATACCGATGACTGGGAGACGCTGAGCGCGCAGCTGGCGAACCATATGGCCAACGTACGGCGGGTGTTTAATGAACTGATCGGCGATGACGAGGCTCAGTCGCCAGATGAGCAGCTGGCCGAGTACTGGCGCGAGCTGTGGCAGGATGCGCTGGAAGAAGATGACGCCAGTCCGGCGCTGGCGCATTTAAACGACGCCGACCGCCGCAGCGTGCTGGCGCTGATTGCCGATTTCCGCAAAGAGCTGGATCGGCGCACCATCGGCCCGCGCGGCCGCCAGGTGCTGGATCAGCTGATGCCGCATCTGTTGAGCGAAATCTGCTCGCGCGCCGATGCGCCGCTGCCTCTGGCGCGGATCACGCCGCTGTTGACCGGGATCGTCACCCGCACCACCTATCTTGAACTGCTGAGCGAATTCCCCGGCGCGCTGAAACACCTGATTACGCTCTGCGCGGCATCGCCGATGGTCGCCAGCCAGCTGGCGCGCCACCCGCTGCTGCTGGATGAGCTGCTGGATCCCAACACCCTCTATCAGCCGACGGCGACCGATGCCTATCGCGACGAGCTGCGTCAGTATCTGCTGCGGGTGCCGGAAGAGGATGAAGAGCAGCAGCTGGAGGCGTTGCGCCAGTTCAAGCAGGCGCAGCAGCTGCATATCGCGGCGGCGGATATCGCCGGCACCCTGCCGGTGATGAAGGTCAGCGATCATTTAACCTGGCTTGCCGAAGCGATCCTCGACGCGGTGGTGCAGCAGGCATGGGGGCAGATGGTGGCTCGCTACGGCCTGCCGACCCACCTGCACGATCGCCAGGGGCGCGGCTTCGCCGTCGTCGGCTACGGCAAGCTCGGCGGTTGGGAGCTGGGCTACAGCTCCGATCTCGACCTGGTGTTCCTCCATGACTGCCCGGCGGAGGTGATGACCGACGGCGAGCGGGAGATTGACGGCCGTCAGTTCTACCTGCGGCTGGCCCAGCGGATCATGCATCTGTTCAGCACCCGCACCTCGTCCGGTATTCTTTACGAAGTGGACGCCCGGCTGCGCCCTTCCGGCGCGGCGGGGATGCTGGTTACCACCGCTGACGCGTTTGCCGACTATCAGCAGAACGAGGCCTGGACGTGGGAGCATCAGGCGCTGGTGCGCGCCCGCGTGGTCTATGGCGACCCGGCGTTGCAGGCGCGCTTTGACGCCATTCGTCGCGATATCCTGACCACCCCGCGGGAGGGCGCAACCCTGCAGACCGAGGTTCGCGAGATGCGCGAGAAGATGCGCGCCCACCTCGGCAACAAGCATCCCAATCGTTTTGATATCAAAGCCGATGCCGGCGGGATCACGGATATTGAATTTATTACCCAGTATCTGGTCCTACGCTATGCCAGCGACAAGCCGAAGCTGACCCGCTGGTCTGATAATGTGCGTATTCTCGAGCTGCTGGCGCAGAACGACATCATGGACGAGGAGGAAGCGCGCGCCTTAACGCACGCGTACACCACCTTGCGTGACGCGCTCCATCACCTGGCCCTGCAGGAGCTGCCGGGACACGTGGCGCCAGAGGCCTTCAGCCGGGAGCGCGAGCAGGTCAGCTCCAGCTGGCAGAAATGGCTGATGGCTTAACTATAAAATCGGGTGTGCTATTATCGCGCGCAAAGTTTGCGTCTCGCAGGAGAGAGTCATGAAAGTAACGCTGCCGGAGTTTGAACGTGCAGGAGTGTTGGTGGTGGGTGATGTGATGCTGGACCGCTACTGGTACGGCCCCACCAGTCGTATTTCCCCGGAAGCCCCGGTGCCGGTGGTGAAGGTGGAAAATATCGAAGAACGTCCTGGCGGCGCGGCAAACGTAGCGATGAACATTGCCTCGCTGGGGGCAACCTCGCGCCTGGTGGGATTGACCGGGATTGATGACGCCGCCCGCGCGCTGAGCCAGGCGCTGGCCAACGTCAATGTGAAGTGCGACTTCGTCTCCGTCCCGACTCACCCGACTATCACCAAGCTGCGGGTGCTGTCGCGCAATCAACAGCTGATCCGCCTCGACTTTGAAGAGGGCTTCTCCGGCGTCGATCCGCAGCCGATGCACGAGCGCATTCAGCAGGCGCTGGGCTCTATTGGCGCGCTGGTCCTTTCGGACTATGCCAAAGGGGCGCTGACCAGCGTCCAGACCATGATCCGACTCGCACGTGAAGCGGGCGTGCCGGTGCTGATCGATCCGAAAGGCACCGATTTCGAACGCTATCGCGGCGCGACGTTGCTCACCCCGAACCTCTCTGAGTTTGAAGCGGTGGTGGGCAAGTGCCAGGATGAAGCGCAGATCGTTGAGCGCGGCATGAAGCTCATCGCCGAATTCGAACTGTCGGCGCTGCTGGTGACGCGCTCTGAGCAGGGGATGACGCTGCTGCAGCCGGGACGTCCGCCGCTGCATATGCCGACCCAGGCCCAGGAAGTGTACGACGTGACCGGCGCCGGTGACACGGTGATTGGCGTGCTGGCGGCGACCCTGGCGTCCGGCAACACCCTGGAAGAGGCCTGCTATTTCGCTAACGCCGCGGCGGGCGTGGTGGTCGGTAAGCTGGGTACATCCACCGTTTCCCCTGTCGAGCTGGAAAACGCGGTCCGCGGCCGGGCTGAGACCGGCTTTGGCGTGATGAGCGAAGAGGAGCTCAAACAGGCGGTTGCGGCGGCGCGCAAGCGCGGCGAGAAAGTGGTGATGACCAACGGCGTCTTCGACATTCTGCATGCCGGTCATGTCTCCTATCTGGCGAATGCGCGCAAGCTGGGCGACCGTCTGATCGTGGCGGTCAACAGCGATGCCTCCACCAAACGTCTGAAAGGCGAAACCCGCCCGGTGAACCCGCTGGAACAGCGGATGATCGTGCTGGGGGCGCTGGAGGCCGTCGACTGGGTGGTATCATTTGAAGAAGATACTCCGCAGCGCCTGATCGCTGGCATCCTGCCGGATCTGCTGGTCAAAGGCGGCGACTACAAACCGGAGCAGATCGCCGGCAGCGAAGAGGTCTGGGCGAACGGTGGCGAAGTGCTGGTGCTCAACTTTGAAGATGGCTGCTCAACTACCAATATTATTAAGAAAATACAAAAAGATAGCGACAAATAAGCTTTTCGCTATTCACCGGTTTGTACGGTGAAGCATCACGGCCTGCGATAGACGTATCGCGGGCCGTTTTTATTTAATCATGTGGAAAATGATTTAGCGCAATAAATAATCATGTTAAGCGCATTTTTCGTACAAATCGCGTTAAGGTAAGCGTAAATACTGAAGTGAGTAAAAGGCATATGACTGATCAGAACATCCACCGCTGAAGGAGTATGCGCATGAACCATAACGATATGTATTCAATGAAGAATTTTGATTTTTTGGCGCGGAGTTTCGCCAGAATGCACGCCCAGGGCCAGCCAGTTGATCTTCAGGCCATTGTCGGCAATATGGATGAAGAACATCGTGAATGGTTTTGCCAGCGCTATGAACTGTACTGTCGCCAGGTGAGTAGTCAGGCGGAAGCCGCCCATTAAGCCAAACGCAAAACGGGCCCCCAGGGGCCCGTTTTTTACTGCTGCTCTTCGCTGCCCGGCGTCGTCGCCGGGCGGTTTTCGAGGTCATTCAGGCGCTGCTCCAGCAGCGCCAGTTTTTCCCGGGTCCGCAGCAGCACCTGAGTCTGCACGTCAAACTCTTCGCGGCTAACCAGATCCAGACGGGTCAGCTGCGACTGCAGCGCCTGGCGGATTTTCTTCTCAACATCCTCACCCAGATCGCGAAGTCCTTTTGGCATCGACTCATGGACCTGGCGGGCGATTTGTTCAATTTTTTTCGGGTCAATCATGGTGGTTTCCTGCTCGGGTCGGATGATTGATCATTGTAGTGCGAACCAGGCCGCCTATAAACCAGAAATGTTTGAAGCTTATGCATTGCCGAGGATAGTCAATAGCGTTATAGTTATCTCGCTTATTCTCAGGGCGGGGCGAAATTCCCCACCGGCGGTAAATCAACCATGGCGTTGAAAGCCCGCGAGCGCTTCCCGTGACTACGGGAAGGTCAGCAGATCCGGTGTAATTCCGGGGCCGACGGTTAAAGTCCGGATGGGAGAGAGTAACGGCACAGTCGGGCCCAGGCCCGCTCGCGTTGACTTTTGCCGCTAAACCGGCGCTCCTAAGACTGCCCTGATTCTGGTAACCATAATTTTAATGAGGTTTTTTTACCATGAATCAGACGCTCCTTTCTTCTTTTGGTACCGCTTTTGAACGTGTGGAACACGCTTTGAACGCCCTGCGCGAAGGCCGCGGCGTGATGGTGCTTGATGATGAAGACCGTGAAAACGAAGGCGATATGATCTTCGCCGCTGAAACCATGACCGTTGAGCAGATGGCGCTGACCATTCGTCACGGCAGCGGCATTGTGTGCCTGTGCCTGACCGAAGATCGCCGCAAACAGCTGGATCTGCCGATGATGGTAGAGAACAACACCAGCGCCTACGGCACTGGCTTCACCGTGACCATCGAAGCGGCCGAAGGTGTGACCACCGGCGTCTCCGCTGCCGACCGCGTGACCACCGTCCGCGCGGCCATCGCCGACGGCGCGAAACCTTCCGATCTTAACCGTCCAGGTCACGTCTTCCCGCTGCGTGCGCAGCCGGGCGGCGTACTGACCCGCGGCGGCCACACTGAAGCCACTATCGACCTCGTGACCCTGGCTGGCTTTAAACCGGCAGGCGTGCTGTGCGAGCTGACCAATGACGATGGCACCATGGCCCGCGCGCCGGAGTGCATCAAGTTCGCTCAGCAGCACAATATGGCGGTAGTCACGATTGAAGATCTGGTGGCCTATCGTCGCGAACATGAGCGTAAAGCCAGCTAAATAGCGGTTCGCTACGCCCGAGCACAGCCCACTTGTTAGTGGGCTGTGTTGTTTCTGCGCTTTAACCGATGCCCATCGTCTGGAGTACCACCAGGCTCAGCCCCATGACCGACATCCCGCACAGGACGCCGTAGCTTGGATTGCTTTGCGGATCGATCTCTTTCGCCAGCGGCATCAGTTCATCGACCGACAGCGCCACCATAATCCCGGCGACGGCAGCCATGATCGCGCCCATCACCAGCGGCGAGACCAGGCTCCCCAGAATCAACCACGCCAGCACGCCGCCCAAAATTTCCGCCATGCCGGAAAGCCCGGCCCAGAGCACCGCTTTGCTGCGCGAGCCGGTGGCGGCATACACCGGTCCGGCAACCGCCAGTCCTTCCGGAATATTGTGCAGGGCGACGGCAAGGGCGACGCCCATGCCAAGCTCGAGGTTGTTGCTGGCCGTGACATAGGTGGCGATCCCTTCCGGAAAGTTATGCAGGCTGATCCCCAGCGTCAGAAGAATAGCGGTGCGGCGTAAGTTGCGCGGGCGCGGCATGGCGGGAGTCATCAGATCCTGCGGGTGGGCGTGCGGCAGCAGGCGGTCAAGGCCAAAGTAGCCCAGCAGGCCGACAACAAACATTCCGTAGCCGAGCAGCGGCGACATGCCCTCGGCGGCCAGCGCGGCAGGCAGCATTTCCATCAACGAAATCAATAGCATAATCCCGGCGGCAAAGCCGAGGGAGAAGCCAAGCAGGCGGTTAGAGGGTTTCTGGCCAATCACGCCGAATATGGCGCCAATGAAGGTTGCGCTACCGGCTAACAGCGTCAATATTAAGGGTGATGACATCGCTTCTCTCCCTGTGAAAATAATTACATACGAGTATATTGCCTGAGGATGCGCGTACGGGACACGTCCTTTTACCGCGAATTACATTCAAATTTTCTGACGATCATCATCATGGTTATCTGAGTTTATCTTGGCGCAAAAGCGCGTAATGTGAGCACATCACATTGACACCCTAAGGATATCATCATGTCCCGTACCCGAATGCCCGCGTTGTTTCTCGGCCATGGCAGCCCAATGAACGTGCTGGAAGACAACCGTTATACCCGCGCCTGGGCTCAACTGGGCGAAACCCTGCCGCGTCCGAAAGCGATCGTGGTGGTCTCTGCGCACTGGTTTACGCGCGGTACGGGCGTAACGGCGATGGAGGCGCCGAAGACCATTCATGACTTCGGCGGTTTTCCGCAGGCGCTGTATGACACGCATTATCCGGCGCCGGGCTCTCCGGCGCTGGCGCAACGGCTGGTGGAGCTGCTCTCGCCGGTGCCGGTCACCCTCGATACAGAAGCCTGGGGATTTGACCATGGCTCGTGGGGCGTGCTGATTAAAATGTATCCGCAGGCGGATATCCCGATGGTTCAGTTGAGCATCGACAGCACCAAACCGCCGGCCTGGCATCTCGAAATGGGGCGGAAACTGGCCTCGCTGCGTGATGAAGGCATTATGCTGGTGGCCAGCGGCAACGTGGTGCATAACCTGCGCACCGCCCGCTGGCATGGCGAGAACACGCCGTACCCTTGGGCAGAGTCCTTCAATAACTACGTGAAGGCGAATCTGCAATGGCAGGGGCTGGACGAGCAGCACCCGCTGGTTAACTACCTGGCACACGAAGGGGGCTCGCTCTCCAACCCGACGGCGGAGCATTTCCTGCCGCTGCTGTATGTCCTGGGGACGTGGGATGGCGTTGAGGCGATAACGATCCCAGTCGATGGCATCGAGATGGGCTCGCTGAGCATGCTGTCGGTGTTGGTTGGCGCCTGATGATAGCGCGCTCCGGCGGCATTTACCGTCGCCGGAGCGCGGCATTATTCGACGAAAATGTGCGGATAGAAGCGCGACAGATCCTGGGTGATCAGCGCCCGGTCTTCGCGAATACCGATCCCTGCAGGCTGGTCGTTGATGAGCCAGCTGCCAATCAGCGTATAGCTATCGCCAAACTTCGGCAGCGGGTAAAACGCCTGCACGATGGTGCCTTCTTCCCCGTACGGGCCTTCTACTGCCTCCACCACTTTGCCATTTTCAACGATCGACACGTTAGCGCCTTCGCGGGAGAAGATTGGCTTAATGACGTACTTCTCCATCTCCGGGTGAGTATCTTCGCTGAAGTAGGCCGCCAGCAGATTAGGGTGATTGGGGAACATCTCCCACAGCATCGGCAGCAGCGCCTTGTTGGAGATAATGCTTTTCCACGCCGGCTCCAGCCAGCGGACGCCAGCGTCTTCCAGCTTGGTGGAGAACATCTCCCGCAGCATAAACTCCCACGGATAGAGCTTGAACAGATTGCCAATCACCTGATCCTGCAGATCGGTAAACTGGCCTTTTTCGCCCAGGCCGATATCTTCAACGTAGAGGAATTCCGTCGCCAGCCCCGCTTCAGCGGCGCAGTCCTGCAGATACTGCACGGTACCGCGATCTTCAACGGTATCGCGGCAGCAGGCCATATGCAGCAGCTGAAAGCCAAACTGCTCGCGCAGCTCGCCGAAGCGATCGATCAGCTTTTCCTGCAAACTGTTGAACTGGTCGCTGCCCGCCGGCAGCTTGCCGGCGTTGAGCTGATCTTCCAGCCAGATCCACTGGAAGAAGGCCGCTTCATACAGCGAGGTCGGGGTGTCGGCATTGTTCTCCAGCAGCTTCGGTTCGCCGACGCCATCCCAGGCCAGGTCGAGACGTGAGTAGAGCGACGGCTGGTTGGTTTTCCACGACTGGCGCACAAAACCCCAGGTGTGTTTAGGGATGCGGAATTTGGTCATCAGCTCATCGCTGGCGATCACTTTTTCCACCACCTGGAGGCACATCTGATGTAGCTCAGCGGTGACCGCTTCCAGCTTTTCCACCTGCGCGAGGGTCAGCTTGTAATACGCCTCTTCGCTCCAGTAGGGCTCGCCGTACATGGTATGGAAGTTGAAACCGTACTCGGTCGCTTTCTCGCGCCAGTCCGGGCGCTCGGTAATACTGACTCTTTCCATGTTGCTTAGCCGCCCATTGAGCGAGAAGAGGACGTTGAGCCTGCGGCGCTACGCTGCATGGTCGACTGTTTCGCTACCGACTCGCCAAAGCCGCCGCGGGTGACGGTGGTGGTGGTGGCTGGCTTCGGCGCCATCGCGGTTTTCGGCACGTTCATGGTGCGGCCCGGCTGGGCGGCGCCATAGCTCTTGCCGCTGGCGTCAGTGTACTGACCGTAGGCCGGGCTGGCCGGATTTTTCGAGCTGAACAGCGGCTGCTGTTGCGCCATGCCGCCGCCCATCAGGCGGCCCATCATGTAGCCAGCCATCAGCGGCATCCAGAAGCTGCCGCTGCTTTGCGCCTGCGCCTGGTTTTCCGGGGCGACGCCCGCCTGGGCTGGCGTCTGCTGGCACTGGCCTTCGCCAAACTCGGCGACGCAGTCTTCGCGGGTGGCATACTTCGGCGCAGTGCGCTCTGCCTCTTTTACCGCGTTGGTGTAGGCCGTGGTGCATTCGGCTGCTTTGCCCGGGTTGGCGGCGGAGCAGTCATCGGCGTTCTGGTACAGCGACACCGTTTCGTCGCTTTTTTCACAACCGGCGAGCATAAAGACCGCGGTGACGGCCAGCGCGACCGGCGTCAGATGGCGTGCGCTCCAGCTTTTGCGGAACGACGAATGATTAATATTTTTTGTCCGTTTCATATTTGTCTTCCAGGACCCAGTGGTATGGCGTGTGTTAACGCTCAGGATAGAGGATGAGTGGTGGAAAATGAAGCGAAGAGGGGCGCTAAGCGGGGGATCTTTACGTTGCCTTACGTTTAACGCATCGCCTGTCCGACGGACAGGCGATGCGCATCACAGTATGAGAATTACTGACGGAACGGATTGCTGCCGCTGCTCTGGGTGGTCCGTGCGGACGCCGGCTTCACCGCCGCGGTAGTGTTGCCGTAGCCATCAGCGGTGGCATCCTGTTGCGGATTTTCCGGCGCGACGCTATCTGCGGAGGTGGAGATGGGTTTACCCAGCGTGTTGTTCAGGGCGACCAGATCCTGCTCGTTCAGGGTACCTAACGCCGACTTAATGTTCAGCTCGTTGATCAGGTAGTTGTAGCGCGCATTCGAGAGCTGCTGCTTAGCGTTATACAGCGTAGTGGTGGCGTCGAGGACGTCAACGATAGTACGCGTACCCACCGAGTAGCCAGCTTCCATGGCATCCAGGGAGCTTTGCGCAGAGACCACCGCCTGTTTGTAGGCGTTGATGCTGCTGATGGAGGCGTTCACGTTGTTAAACGATGAACGCACAGTCTGCACGACGCTGCGGTGGGCGCTTTCCAGCTGCTCGCTGGCGCCAACGAAGTTGTATTGCGCCTGCTTGACCTGCGAGGTCACCGCGCCGCCCTGGTACAGTGGCAGAGAGAAGTTCAGGCCGATTTGGTTCTGCCCGTTATCACTGTCGTTGTAGGCGAGCGGGGTATTGGTTTTCGAACCGTTGTAACGCGTATTCGAGACCCCGGTAGAGGCGGAAAGGTTCAGGGTCGGCAAATGGCCGTCCTGCGCCTGACGAATCTGCTCGCGGGCCAGGTCCTGGCTCAGACGCGCCTGCAGCAACGACAGGTTGCGGTTCTCCGCTTCCTTCAGCAGGGCGTTGACCGCCTGCGGCTTGTTGGTTTTAAAGCCATTCACGTTCAGGGAGGCCAGCTCCGGATAGTAATTACCGGTGACCTGACGCAGTCCTTCGACGGCGTTGTCGAGATCGTTACGCGCGGTGACTTCGTTCGCCAGCACGGCATCGTATTGTGAACGGGCGTTCTGTACGTCGGTGATCGCCACCAGGCCTACGTTAAAGCGCTGCGTGGTTTGATCCAACTGGCGGTAAATAGCCTGTTTCTGCGCTTCGGTATAGGAAAGCGTGTCGATGGCGGCCAGCACTTTAAAATAGGCCGTCGCGGTATTCAGAATCAGTGTTTGCTGATCGGTCTGATACGTGACATCCTGAATCCCTGCCGTTTTTTCCTGCAGCGTCAGGGCGCGCCATTTCGACATATCAAACAGAACCTGCGTTAACTGCAGCGAACCGCTGGTGACGTTAGAGTTGACGCCGTTGCTGTCGCGATAGCCATTGGTATAGGTATAATCCGCTCCCAGCCCAAGCTGAGGCAGTAATGGACTGCGCGCTTCGTTGATCTTTTCGAACGCGGCGTCACGATCGGCTGCCGATTTACGCAGATCGGGGTTGCTGATGCGTGCCTGCTGGTAAACCTGAAGCAGGTTTTCCGCCTGGCTCATGGCGCTGAACCCGGTCAGGCTCAGGCCGATAAGAATGGGGAGCAATTTCTTCATTTGCATTCCTTGTTGTGAAGCATTTAGCGCTGGTCTAATTCTAAGAAAAATTCCGCTGATTGTATCGATTCTGCCGCCGTAAAAAGTTGGCGTTACGTGCCATCCGGCGGTAATTTGCACCAATCTAACATACGGACCGTAAAACGGTAGCCAAACGGTTTGGAAATCCCTAATTTCAGATTCGCAGGACATGACAATGAGCAAACCCACGCAGCAGGGAATTACCTTCTCCAAAAATGATGTAGAAATTATTGCACGCGAAACGCTATATCGTGGTTTTTTTTCGCTCGATTTATACCGTTTTCGCCACCGCCTGTTTAACGGCGGCATGAGTGGCGAAATCACCCGTGAAATTTTTGAGCGCGGGCACGCCGCCGTCTTGCTACCCTTTGACCCGGTGCGCGACGAAGTGGTGCTGGTCGAACAAATCCGTATCGCCGCCTATGATACCAGCGAGAGCCCGTGGCTGCTGGAGATGGTCGCCGGCATGATTGAAGCGGGTGAAACGGTGGAAGATGTTGCCCGTCGGGAAGCGCTGGAGGAGGCCGGGCTTGAAGTTGGGCGGACGAAACCAATATTAAGCTATCTGGCCAGTCCCGGCGGCACCAGCGAACGGTTATCGATCCTGGTGGGAGAAGTTGATGCATCGACGGCAAAAGGCATTCACGGCCTGGCCGAGGAAAACGAGGATATTCGGGTGCATGTGGTGAGTCGGGAGCAGGCTTACCAGTGGGTAGAAGAGGGGAAAATCGACAACGCAGCCTCTGTCATCGCCTTGCAATGGCTGCAATTGCATTATCACAATTTACGAAATGAGTGGACAAAATGAAGCGTTATACACCTGACTTCCCTGAGATGATGCGCCTGTGCGAGACCAATTTCGCGCAGTTGCGCCGCCTGTTGCCGCGAACGGATGCAGCGGGTGAGAAGGTAAGCTATCAGGTGGGAAGCGCGCAGTATCGGTTAACGATAGTTGAATCGACCCGCTACACTACTCTGGTGGCAATAGAGCAGACTCTGCCTGCAGTGAGCTACTGGAGCCTGCCATCGATGACCGTCCGCCTCTACCATGACGCCATGGTGGCCGAAGTGTGTTCGAGTCAGCAGATCTTTCGCTTCAAAGCGCGATATGATTATCCTAATAAAAAGTTGCATCAACGCGACGAAAAGCATCAAATTAACCAGTTTTTGGCCGACTGGCTGCGTTACTGTTTAGCACATGGAGCGATGGCGATTCCGGTTTGTTAGCGTCGTTAAACCTAAGGACACCATTTGGAAAGCCTGTTAAACCTACCTCTGGCTGGTGAGGCCAGAGTCAGGATATTACAAATTACTGATACTCACCTGTTTGCTGAAAAGCATGAAACGTTGTTAGGCATCAATACCTGGGATAGCTATCAGGCCGTACTGTCGGCCATTCATGCCTCACAGCGTCCATGCGATCTGATTGTCGCAACAGGCGATCTGGCGCAGGACCACTCCTCCGCGGCCTATCAGCATTTTGCTGAGGGCATCGCGAGTTTTGCTGCACCCTGCGTCTGGCTACCGGGCAACCATGATTTCCAGCCGGCGATGTACAGCACCCTGCAGGAGGCGGGCATTTCCCCTGCCAAGCGCGTGTTTCTCGGCGATCGCTGGCAGATCCTGCTGCTCGACAGCCAGGTGTTTGGCGTTCCCCATGGCGAGCTGAGCGACTTCCAGCTGGAGTGGCTCGAACATAAGCTGGCGGAGGCGCCGGAGCGCTATACCTTACTCCTGCTGCACCATCATCCGCTGCCGGCCGGCTGCAGCTGGCTGGATCAGCATAGTCTGCGCAACGCCGGCGCGCTGGACAGCGCGTTGAGCGCCTGGCCGCGGGTGAAGCATCTTTTGTGCGGCCATATTCATCAGGAACTGGATCTCGACTGGAATGGCCGGCGCATGATGGCGACGCCGTCGACCTGCGTCCAGTTTAAACCGCACTGTGCCAATTTCACTCTGGATACGGTGTCACCGGGCTGGCGCTGGCTGGAGCTTCACCCTGACGGGACGCTGACCACCGAAGTGTGCCGCCTGGAAGGCGCCGCGTTTCATCCGGATATTGCTTCAGAAGGCTACTGATGGCGACGCTCCTTTATCTGCATGGCTTTAACAGCTCTCCGCGCTCGGCGAAGGCGACGGCGTTAAAGACCTGGCTGGCGCAGCACTATCCAGAGATCACCATGGTGGTGCCGGAGTTGCCGCCTTACCCGGCGGAAACGGCGGAGCTGTTGGAGTCCATCGTGCTGGAGCACGGAGGCGAGCCGCTGGGGGTCGTAGGATCGTCGCTGGGCGGCTACTACGCGACCTGGCTTTCGCAGTGCTTTATGCTGCCGGCGGTGGTGGTTAACCCGGCGGTGCGGCCGTTTGAACTACTAAACAATTTTCTCGGCCACAATGAGAATCCATACACCGGGCAGCAATATGTGCTAGAGTCTCGCCATATTTACGATCTCAAAGTCATGCAAATCGACCCGCTCGAAGCGCCGGATTTACTCTGGCTGCTGCAGCAGACCGGGGATGAAGTGCTTGATTACCGCCAGGCCGTTCATTACTACGCCTCTTGCCGGCAGACGGTAGAGGAGGGCGGTAATCACGCATTTGTCGGCTTTGACGATCATTTCACTCAGATTATCGAATTTCTCGGCCTGCGCTAAACGGCCCTGAACGACCTACGAATACACACCATGACGCAATCTTCATATAATGCTGATGCCATTGAGGTACTCACCGGGCTAGAGCCGGTGCGCCGCCGTCCGGGCATGTATACCGACACCACTCGTCCTAACCATCTTGGTCAGGAAGTTATTGATAACAGTGTGGATGAAGCGCTGGCAGGCCACGCCAAACGCGTGGAAGTTATCCTTCATGCCGACCAGTCCCTGGAGGTCATTGACGATGGTCGTGGGATGCCGGTCGACATCCACCCGGAAGAGGGCGTGCCGGCGGTTGAGCTGATCCTCTGCCGGCTGCATGCGGGCGGTAAGTTTTCCAATAAAAACTATCAGTTTTCCGGCGGCCTGCACGGGGTGGGGATCTCGGTGGTCAACGCCCTGTCAAAACGCGTGGAGGTCAACGTGCGTCGCGACGGTCAGGTCTACAGCATCGCCTTTGAAAATGGTGAAAAAGTGGAAGACCTGCACGTCACCGGCACCTGCGGCAAACGCAATACCGGGACCAGCGTCCATTTCTGGCCGGACGAAAGCTTCTTCGACAGCCCGCGCTTTTCCGTTTCACGTCTGACCCACCTGTTAAAAGCGAAAGCGGTGCTGTGCCCGGGCGTGGAAATTGTTTTCCGCGACCAGGTGAACAACAGCGAGCAGAGCTGGTGCTATGCCGATGGCCTGAACGATTACCTGAGCGAAGCGGTGAACGGCCTGCCGCTGCTGCCGGAAAAACCATTCGTCGGCGCCTTCTCCGGCGAGACGGAGGCGGTGGACTGGGCGCTGCTGTGGCTGCCGGAAGGCGGCGAACTGCTGACCGAAAGCTACGTGAACCTGATCCCGACTATGCAGGGCGGGACGCACGTTAACGGTCTGCGTCAGGGGCTGCTCGACGCGATGCGTGAGTTCTGCGAGTACCGTAATATCCTGCCGCGCGGCGTGAAGCTGTCAGCGGAAGATATCTGGGATCGCTGCGCGTACGTGCTGTCGGTGAAGATGCAGGATCCGCAGTTCGCCGGGCAAACCAAAGAGCGTCTGTCGTCGCGCCAGTGCGCGGCGTTCGTCTCCGGCGTGGTGAAGGACGCCTTCAGCCTGTGGCTGAATCAGAACGTGCAGGCCGCGGAGCTGCTGGCGGAGATGGCCATCTCCAGCGCCCAGCGCCGTCTGCGCGCGGCCAAAAAAGTGGTGCGCAAAAAGCTGACCAGCGGTCCGGCGCTGCCGGGTAAGCTGGCGGACTGTACCGCCCAGGATCTGAACCGTACCGAGCTGTTCCTTGTCGAAGGGGATTCGGCGGGCGGCTCAGCCAAGCAGGCGCGCGATCGCGAATATCAGGCGATCATGCCGCTGAAGGGCAAGATCCTTAATACCTGGGAAGTCTCCTCCGATGAAGTGTTAGCTTCGCAAGAAGTGCACGACATTTCGGTGGCGATTGGTATTGACCCGGACAGCGATGATTTAAGCCAGCTGCGCTACGGTAAAATTTGTATTCTGGCGGATGCGGACTCCGATGGTCTGCACATTGCCACCCTGCTGTGCGCGCTGTTCGTAAGACATTTCCGTACCCTCGTGAAAGAGGGGCACGTCTATGTGGCGCTACCGCCGCTGTACCGTATCGACCTCGGTAAAGAGGTTTACTACGCGCTAACGGAAGAAGAAAAAACCGGCGTGCTGGAGCAGCTAAAGCGCAAGAAGGGCAAGCCAAACGTCCAGCGCTTTAAAGGGCTCGGTGAGATGAACCCGATGCAGCTGCGCGAAACCACCCTTGACCCGAATACCCGCCGCCTGGTGCAGCTGGTGATCAGCGATGAGGACGAGCAGCAGACCACGGCGATAATGGATATGCTGCTGGCCAAAAAGCGTTCGGAAGATCGTCGCAACTGGCTGCAGGAGAAGGGCGATATGGCGGATCTGGAAGTGTAAGTCTGTACGCTGCGCCAGACGTAAAAGGGAGCCTCAGGCTCCCTTTTTCATGGCATTACTGAGTCGGCGGACTTAAACGCCAGCCTGCAGAATACGGATGCTGGTCTCCAGCACATCGCCTTTGACCGCTTCCGACCAGGCTTTCATGTGCGGGGTTTGCAGGTGTGCTTCAAGATGCGCGACGCTTTCCCACTGCTCGACCATGACGATAGAGTCGGGCGCTGTGGTCTGGAAGCTGACGCCGGCGGCATGATCCACCAGCGGGGCATAGCCGTGGCAGCCGGCCTCCTGCAAAACGGTCGGAATAATTTTCGCGAACTGATCGAGAACCGCCTGGCGGTGGTGCTGGCCCGGGCGGGTACGGATTTCTGCAATCACTGTTAACATGGTTAACTCAACTCCTTCTGTGTGGATCTCGTCATACTCCAGGTTCGAATAACTCGAAATATGTAGAGCTAGACCCCTAGTTAACCAAAAATTTCCGCCAGATGCTTGCGATATTCTGCGATATACCGTGGGACATCAGGCATTTTAATCACGTCGTTGGCGATAAAGGTCGGCAATGCCTCCATGCCGAGGAACTGATTGGCTTTATGGAACGGCAGGTAAACGCCGTCAACGCCGACGCCGTGGAAGAACTGGTCTTTGTCGGTGAAGGCTTCCATCGGCGCGTTCCAGGTCAGAGAAAGCATATATTTTTTCCCCTGCACCAGGCCGCCTGAGCCATATTTTTTGCTGGCGTCGGAGCGGGTACGGCCATCGCTGGCGTACAGCGAGCCGTGGCCTTCGGTAAAGACGTCATCCATATATTTTTTCACCGTCCACGGAGCGCCCATCCACCAGCCCGGCATCTGCCAGATCACCACATCGGCCCACAGGAAATTCTGTACTTCTTCTTTTACGTCGTACTCGCTTTCGGCGCGAACGCTTTTAACATCGTGCCCGGCGTCGCGCAGATAACTCTCCGCGACCTCGGTCAGGGTGTCGTTCAGTTGACCATTAGAGTGCGCGAACTTTTTCGCCCCATTGATAATCAGGATGTTGCTCATTTTTTACCCTCATATATGAAAATTTGCCGACGATCTTACCCCGCGAAGCGGGGCAGTAAAATGAGCAAAATGTGCAAAGTCTTTTGCCAAATGAGCAATAATCTCGCTACCAGTACACGCGGGCCTCGAAGCCGCCGTCGCGCGCGTTGGCAAAATCAACCTGCATGCCGTGCAGCGAGGCGATGCGCCGGACGATCGACAAGCCCAGGCCGCTGCCCGGCGCCTCCTGCCCCGGCGGACGATAAAAACGCTCGCCAATGCGCGAGAGCGCCTGCGGGCTAATGCCTGGGCCGTTATCGCGCACCCGGAACTCGCGGGCGTTGAGCGTGATATCGACCTGGCTGCCGCGAGGGCTATAGCGTACGGCGTTATCCAGCAGATTGCGCACCAGCAGACTGAGCAGCAGCGGCTGGCCGGTGCGGACGATATGGCTGGCATTAAGATGCAGGCGCAGCTCAATCCCGGACTGCTGCGCCGGGTGATACATCTCCATCACTGCCGACTGCAGCAGATCGGCGATAGCGACCTGCTGCACATCATCCAGTTGGGCGAGCGAGTCCAGCCGCGACAGCGTCAGCAGCTGATCCACCAGTCGGGTGGCGCGATCGATCCCCTGGTGGAGCTGATCCAACGCTTTCTCACGCCCTTCGGGATCGTCCAGGGAGAGTTGGGCGACTTCGGTCTGCACCTTCAGCGCCGCCAGCGGGCTGCGTAACTCATGGGCGGCATCAGAGGTAAACCGACGCTCGCGCAGCATGGCGTCGTGAGTGCGTCGGAACAGCTGATTCAGCGCTTCGACCAGCGGGCGAACTTCGGCGGGGATCTTCTCCACGCTGAGCGAATCCGCCGAGTCCGGCGCGCGCAGGCGCAGCGTGCGCGCCAGATTTTTCAATGGCGCCAGCTCGCGGCTTAACAGCACGATGAGCAGCACGAACATCAGCGGCAGGGCAACCATCCACGGGGTGAGCTGCGAGGTCACGATATCCATCGCCATTTCGCGCCGGTAATCCCACTCCTGGCCGACGGCGATGCGGTAGCGGCCGTCGGCGGTGGTTAACCACAGGAAACGCCACTCGTCATCGTCGTCACGCAGATAGCCATCGCTGAATCCCTCGCGCTGCGAATTCCACTGAATATCCTCTCCGTTCTCGCCGTCATTAAGCACCATTTTGCCGTCGCGGGTGAAGATGGCGAACGCCAGCGCGTCGTCGTCGATGTGCCCGTGGCGTACCTTTTTCTTTTCCCCGAGCAAGGCGGACGGGGCGCGCAGTTCATCGAAATGCATGACGCTCAGGCGGCGAGCGAACAGCAGCTGCTGGGTATCGAACAGCTTATCCAGCTTTTTGCTGGTCTGCTGCCAGGCGATAACGCTGGCCATCCCCCAGGCGGCGGTGGTCAGTACGGCAAACAGCAGCGTCAGGCGCAGGCTCAGGCGGGCAAGTCGTTTCATGCGTCACCCAGGGTATAGCCGATGCCGTGGACGGTACGGATAAAGTCGCTGCCGAGCTTGCGGCGCAGATGATGGACGTGAACTTCCACGGCGTTGCTGGAGACCTCGTCGTCCCAGGTGTAGAGCTTTTCCTCGATAAGCTTACGCGGCAATACGCGCCCGGCGTTGCGCATAAGCAGTTCCAGCAGGGCGAACTCCTTCGGCTTCAGCGCCAGGCTTTCGCCGTCGAGGCTGGCGGTTAAGCGGTTCGGATCGAGGATCACCTTGCCGTGGCGCAGTTCGCTGCTGCTCTGGCCGTGCGCGCGGCGGATCAACGCTTCGAGGCGCGCTGCCACCTCAATCAGGGCGAAAGGTTTGCACAGGTAGTCATCGGCGCCCAGGCGCAGGCCCTCCACCCGCTGGCTGAGGGCATCGCGGGCGGTGAGGATCAGCACCGGCTCATGGCGGCCTTTATCGCGCCATTCGCGCAGAATATCGAGGCCATCGATGCCGGGTAGGGTGAGGTCAAGGATTGCGGCGTCGTAGGGGGCGCTGTATAAGGCATTTTTGCCCTCCAGCCCGGCGGTAAACCAGTCAATGCTAAAGCCCATTTTGCTCAGCCCGGCTTTGATGCCGTCGCCGATAAGCTTGTCATCTTCCACCAGTAATATGCGCATGTTTCCCTCCGACGATCCCGTTTCTTTGCGCAGTAAACCGCGTTGAAGCGGGTGATGTACAGCATTAAAATTTCTTTTTTCCGCTTAAGAAGTCGTTAAGTTTTGTCGGGCGTAATAGGAGCCATACCAACACAAAAGGGAGAATATAAGATGAAAAAAATTGCTGCGATGACCGCGATTATTGCTTTGGTTTCCATGCCGGTACTGGCCGCCGGGCAGGGAGGATTCACCGGACCGTCTACTACCACTACCACCCAGGCTGGCGGCTTCACCGGGCCGAGCGGCGCGGTGACCACCGTGGCGAACGCCAAGTCGCTGCGTGATGACACCTGGGTGACCCTGCGCGGTAAAATCGTCGAGCGCATCTCTGATGACCTGTATAAATTCCAGGATGCTTCCGGGGTGATCAATGTCGATATCGACCACAAGCGCTGGAACGGCGTGACCGTCGGCCCGCAGGACACAGTAGAAATTCAGGGGGAAGTCGATAAGGACTGGAACTCGGTAGAAATCGACGTTAAACAGATCCGTAAAATCGCGCCATAAGTCTCCGTCGGATAAGCGCAAGATCGGTCAGGAATCGCGATCCTCGCTCTGTCAGAGTATGACGCGAGGAGGAGACGATGAACGATATTAAGGCCAGCCCGGCGTATGTCGGGCGCTTCCAGCGCGTCTGTAGGTACATTGCGCGCCATCTTGATGAGCCGCTGTCGCTGGAGACGCTGAGCGCGATAGCGCACAGTTCGCCTTACCATTTTCACCGGCAATTTAGCGCTTATACCGGCATTCCATTGTACCGGTATATTCAGTGGTTGCGTCTGCGACGCGCCTGTTGGCGCCTGGCGTTCAACCCCCGCGATAAAGTCATCGATATTGCCCTTGATGCCGGATTTCAGAATGCGGAGTCGTTCAGTCGTGCCTTCCGTACCGCGTTTGACCAAAGCCCGACCCAATTCCGTCAACAACCGGACTGGGCCGAGTGGCATCGACGCGTACCGAAACATACGCTACAGGAGCAAACGTCGATGGACGTCAACATTATTTCGTGCCCCTCCACCCGGATAGCCGTACTGCAACATCGCGGTAGCCCGGACCTTGTCAACGCCACCGCCGCGCGTTTTATCGCCTGGCGTAAGACGAGCGGATTATCGCCCGTCGCCACCAGCGATACCTGGGGGATCGCCTGGGACGATCCGCAGACCACCCCGCAGGAGGCATTTCGTTTTGATATCTGCGGTACGGTCGATCGGCCGGTTGGTGAAAACGCCTTTGGCGTGATTAACGGCGAAATCCCCGGCGGACGCTGCGCCGTCGTGCGCCATCACGGCTCGCTGGACACGCTGGCGAACAGCGTTTGGTTTCTCTATCGCGACTGGTTACCCGCTTCAGGCGAGACGTTACGGGATTTTCCGGTGTACTTCCGTTACCTCAATTTTGTCCATGAGGTGGCTGAGCATGAACTGCAAACCGATATTTATCTGCCGCTGGCCTGATTAAGCGTGACGGAATCCTCAGCCGATCTCACGGCCTGTGACTCAGGGCGTGAGATCGGGTATTATCGCGGGTAGTTTTGCCGTCCGAACGGTCGGTACCCAGATTGAGGATCCACGATTAATGAGCGATATGGCAGAGCGCCTTGCGCTGCATGAATTTACGGAAAATGCTTACCTGAACTACTCCATGTACGTGATCATGGACAGGGCATTACCGTTTATTGGCGATGGCTTAAAACCGGTCCAGCGTCGCATCGTCTATGCGATGTCCGAGCTGGGGCTGAACGCCAGCGCGAAATTCAAAAAGTCCGCCCGCACCGTCGGCGACGTGTTGGGTAAATATCACCCGCACGGCGACATCGCCTGCTATGAAGCGATGGTGCTGATGGCGCAGCCGTTCTCTTACCGCTATCCGCTGGTGGATGGTCAGGGAAACTGGGGGGCGCCGGACGATCCCAAATCTTTCGCCGCCATGCGTTACACCGAATCCCGCCTGTCGAAGTATGCCGAGCTGCTGCTCAGCGAGCTGGGGCAGGGGACGGTCGACTGGGTGCCAAACTTTGACGGCACGCTGCAGGAGCCGAAAATGCTGCCAGCGCGTCTGCCGAACATCCTGCTGAACGGCACCACCGGCATCGCGGTAGGCATGGCGACCGATATTCCTCCGCACAACCTGCGGGAAGTGGCCAAAGCGGCGATTACGCTGATTGAGCAGCCGAAAACCACCCTCGACGAACTGCTAGATATCGTACAGGGGCCGGATTTCCCGACCGAGGCGGAGATCATCACCTCGCGGGCGGAAATTCGCAAAATCTACCAGAACGGGCGCGGCTCAGTGCGCATGCGCGCGGTGTGGAGTAAAGAGGACGGCGCGGTGGTGATCAGCGCGCTGCCGCATCAGGTCTCCGGCGCCAAAGTGCTGGAGCAGATTGCGGCGCAGATGCGCAATAAAAAGCTGCCGATGGTTGACGATCTGCGCGACGAATCGGACCACGAAAACCCGACCCGTCTGGTGATTGTCCCGCGCTCCAGCCGGGTGGATATGGAACAGGTGATGAACCACCTGTTCGCCACCACCGATCTGGAGAAGAGCTACCGCATCAACCTCAATATGATCGGCCTTGACGGCCGCCCGGCGGTGAAAAACCTGCTGGAGATCCTCAGCGAGTGGCTGGTGTTCCGTCGCGATACCGTGCGTCGCCGTCTAAACCATCGGTTAGAGAAAGTGCTGAAGCGCCTGCATATCCTCGAAGGTTTGCTGGTGGCGTTTCTTAATATCGATGAAGTGATTGAGATCATCCGCACTGAAGATGAACCGAAGCCGGCCCTGATGTCGCGCTTTGGCATCAGCGAAACCCAGGCGGAAGCGATTCTGGAATTAAAACTGCGCCACCTCGCCAAACTGGAAGAGATGAAGATCCGCGGCGAGCAGAGCGAGCTGGAAAAAGAGCGCGACCAGCTGCAGGCGATTCTGGCGTCTGAACGTAAGATGAACAACCTGCTGAAAAAAGAGCTGCAGGCCGATGCCGATGCCTTCGGCGACGACCGTCGCTCGCCGCTTCACGAGCGTGAAGAAGCGAAAGCGATGAGCGAACATGACATGCTGCCGTCTGAGCCGGTGACTATCGTTCTGTCGCAGATGGGCTGGGTGCGCAGCGCCAAAGGACACGACATTGACGCCCAGGGCTTGAGCTATAAGGCGGGCGACAGCTGGAAAGCCTCGGCGAAGGGCAAGAGCAACCAGCCGGTGGTGTTTATCGATACCACCGGACGCAGCTATGCCATCGATCCGATTACTCTGCCTTCCGCGCGTGGCCAGGGTGAACCGCTTACCGGCAAACTGACCCTGCCGCCGGGCGCGACCGTGGAGCATATGCTAATGGAAAGCGACGATCAGAAACTGCTGATGGCTTCCGACGCGGGCTACGGTTTCGTCTGTACCTTCAACGATCTGGTGGCGCGCAACCGTGCCGGGAAAGCGCTAATCACCCTGCCTGACAACGCGCACGTGATGCCGCCGCTGGTGATTGAGGATGAGTCCGATATGCTGCTGGCCATCACCGCCGCCGGGCGGATGCTGATGTTCCCGGTCAGCGATCTGCCGCAGCTGTCGAAAGGCAAGGGCAACAAAATTATCAGCATTCCGGCGGCGGAAGCCGCAGCCGGCCAGGACGGTCTGGCACATCTGTTTGTTCTGCCGCCGCAGAGTACGCTGACCATTCACGTCGGCAAACGGAAGATCAAACTGCGTCCGGAAGAGCTGCAAAAAGTCACCGGCGAGCGCGGCCGCCGCGGTTCGCTGATGCGCGGGCTGCAGAAAATTGACCGCGTGGAAATTGACTCGCCGCGTCGTGCCGCGGCAGGCGATAGCGAAGAGTAAGCGCGTCTCCTCCCGTCTTTGACGGGAGGAGACGAAAAAATGCCGCAAAATCGTTGTTTATTCAGGCGTTGCGATTAACAATGTCCATCATCAGGGACCCAGGAAGAACGGTCCCGGCCTGCGCAGAACTTGTGAGCCTGCCTTCTGCCAGCAGCGAATAATTCTAAGCGGTTTGGGTTTTAGAGGTAGCTATGCTATTCATTTTTCGAGTAATTTTCGTGGTCATTTATTGCATCGTAGTGTGCGTACTTGGCTGTCTGTACTGCTTGTTCAGCCCACGTAATCCAAAACACGTTGCCACTTTCGGCCATCTGTTTGGCCGTTTATCTCCGGTATTTGGCCTCAAGGTAGAGCTACGCAAACCCGCCGACGCGGAAAGCTATGGCAACGCGATCTACATCGCTAACCACCAGAACAACTATGATATGGTGACGGCGTCGAATATCGTGCAGGCTCCGACGGTCACTGTAGGTAAAAAGAGCCTGCTGTGGATCCCGTTCTTTGGCCAACTGTACTGGCTGACGGGCAATTTGCTGATTGACCGTAATAACCGAACCAAAGCGCACGGCACTATTGCCGAAGTCGTCAACGCTTTTAAAAAGCGTAAAATTTCGTTCTGGATGTTCCCGGAAGGGACCCGTAGCCGCGGCCGCGGCCTGCTGCCGTTTAAAACCGGGGCTTTTCACGCGGCTATTGCCGCTGGGGTGCCGATTATTCCGGTGTGTGTCTCGAATACATCGAATAAAATAAAGCTCAATCGCTGGAACAACGGTCTGGTGATTGTGGAAATGCTGCCGCCGGTAGATACCACTCAGTTTGGTAAAGACAACGTGCGCGCGCTGGCGACGCATTGCCGCGAGCTGATGGCCGCCAAAATCGCTGATCTGGACAACGAAGTGGCCGAGCGCGAAGCGGCTGGAAAGCAATAAGACAGGAAACGCCGCCAACGCGCGCGTATTGCTGGCGGGAAACGAATTCCCTTTTTCATTTGTCAGTATGTCATGGAGTTAATATGTCACTCAGTCGGCGTCAGTTTATTAAGGCTTCCGGCGTAGCGCTGTGCGCTGGCGCCGCGCCGCTGAAGGCCCATGCCGCCGGCCAGCAGCCTGCGCTGCCGGTTCCGCCGCTGCTGGAATCTCGTCGCGGCCAGCCGCTGTTTCTGACGCTGCAGCGTTCCCACTGGTCGTTTACCCCCGGCACCCGCGCCCCCGTCTGGGGGATCAATGGCCGCTATATGGGGCCGACGATCCGCGTCTGGAACGGAGACGACGTCAAGCTTATCTACAGCAACCGCCTGACGGAGAACGTGGCGATGACCATCCGCGGTCTGCAGGTGCCTGGCCCGCTGATTGGCGGCGCGGCGCGCATGATGTCGCCGAACGCCGACTGGGCGCCGGTGCTGCCTATCCGCCAGAGCGCGGCGACGCTGTGGTATCAGGCCAACACGCCGAACCGGATGGCGAAACAGGTTTACAACGGTCTGGCGGGCATGTGGCTGGTGGAAGACGAGGTCAGCAAGAACCTGCCGATCCCTAACCACTATGGCGTCGATGACTTCCCGGTGATTATTCAGGATAAACGGCTGGATAACTTCGGCACGCCGGAATATAGCGAACCGGGCAGCGGCGGCTTTGTGGGCGACACGCTGCTGGTTAACGGCGTGCAGAGCCCGTATGTTGAAGTGTCGCGCGGCTGGGTGCGCCTGCGCCTGCTGAACGCTTCCAACTCCCGGCGCTATCAGCTGCAGATGAGCGATGGCCGACTGCTGCATGTGATTTCCGGCGATCAGGGATTCCTGCCGGCGCCGGTTTCGCTCAAGCAGCTATCGCTGGCCCCGGGGGAGCGGCGTGAAATTCTGGTCGATATGACTAACGGCGATGAAGTATCCATTACCTGCGGCGAAGCGGCGAGCATCGTCGACCGTATCCGCGGTTTTTTTGAACCGTCAAGCATCCTGGTCTCCACGCTGGTGCTGACGCTGCGTCCGACCGGGCTGCTGCCGCTGGTGACCGACAGTCTGCCGGTGCGCCTGCTGCCGACCGAGCTGCTCTCCGGTACGCCGATCCGCAGCCGGGATATCACCCTTGGCGACGATCCGGGCATCAACGGCCAGCTGTGGGATCCGCAGCGTATCGATATCACGGCGCAGCAGGGGACCTGGGAGCGCTGGACGGTGCGCGCCGACCGCCCGCAGTCGTTCCATATTGAAGGGGTGATGTTCCAGATCCGTAATGTCAACGGCTCGTCTCCTTTCCCGGAAGATCGCGGCTGGAAGGACACCGTGTGGGTCGACGGGCAGGTTGAGCTGCTGGTCTATTACGCTCAACCGTCGTGGCCGCACTTCCCGTTCCAGTATCTGAGTCAGACGCTGGAGCTTGCCGATCGCGGCTCGATCGGCCAGATGTTGGTGAATCCCGCGCCGTAATCTCTTTGACCCTGGCCGGCGCACGGTCAGGGTTTGAGAAAATCCTCCTTCATTTCCACTATCATTCCGGCTTATAATCCACGCCCTTTTGGTTATTTTTTTATCATTTTCCCCGGAAGCAATATGAGCGCAATATCCCTGATCCAACCGGATCGTGACCTTTTTTCCTGGCCGCAATACTGGGCTGCCTGTTTTGGCCCTGCGCCCTTTTTACCGATGTCGCGTGAAGAGATGGATCAACTTGGCTGGGATAGCTGCGACATTATTCTGGTCACCGGCGACGCCTATGTCGACCACCCGAGCTTCGGGATGGCTATCTGCGGCCGCATGCTGGAAGCGCAGGGTTTCCGGGTAGGGATCATCTCCCAGCCGGACTGGAACAGCAAAGAGGACTTTATGCGTCTGGGCAAACCGAACCTGTTCTTCGGCGTGACCGCCGGCAACATGGACTCAATGATCAACCGTTACACCGCCGACCGTAAACTACGTCATGACGATGCCTATACGGCGGGTAACGTGGCGGGCAAACGTCCGGACCGCGCTACCCTCGTCTACACCCAGCGCTGTAAAGAGGCGTGGAAAGATGTGCCGGTGATCCTCGGCGGCATCGAAGCCAGCCTGCGTCGTACCGCTCACTATGATTACTGGTCCGACACCGTGCGCCGCTCGGTGCTGGTGGACTCCAAGGCCGATATGCTGATGTTCGGCAACGGCGAGCGTCCGCTGGTGGAAGTGGCTCATCGCCTGGCGATGGGCGAAACCATCGACCAGATCCGCGATGTGCGCAATACCGCCATCATGGTGAAAGAGGCGCTGCCGGGCTGGAGCGGCGTGGATTCCACCCGTCTGGATACGCCCGGTAAAATTGACCCCATCCCGCATCCGTACGGTGAAGATCTGCCGTGCGCCGATAACAAACCGGTCGCGCCGAAAAAACAGGAAGCGAAAAGCATTACTGTGCAGCCGCCGCGGCCCAAACCGTGGGAAAAAACCTATGTGCTGCTGCCCTCCTTCGAGAAGGTGAAAGGCGATAAGGTCCTGTACGCTCACGCCTCGCGCATTTTGCACCACGAAACCAACCCCGGCTGCGCCCGGGCGCTGATGCAAAAGCACGGCGAGCGCTACATCTGGATCAACCCGCCGGCAATCCCGCTCTCCACCGAAGAGATGGACAGCGTCTTCGCGCTGCCGTACAAGCGGGTGCCGCATCCTTCCTATGGCGATGCGCGTATTCCGGCGTATGAGATGATCCGCTTCTCAATCAACATCATGCGCGGCTGCTTCGGCGGCTGTTCGTTCTGCTCGATCACCGAGCACGAAGGACGCATAATCCAGAGTCGTTCTGAGGATTCGATCATTAATGAGATCGAAGCCATTCGCGACACCGTGCCCGGCTTTACCGGGGTGATCTCCGATCTCGGCGGGCCAACGGCCAACATGTATATGCTGCGCTGTAAATCGCCGCGCGCTGAGCAGACCTGCCGCCGTCTCTCCTGCGTCTATCCGGATATTTGCCCGCACATGGATACCAACCATGAACCGACGATCAATCTTTATCGCCGCGCTCGCGAGCTGAAGGGCATCAAGAAGATCCTTATCGCCTCCGGGGTACGCTATGACATCGCGGTCGAAGATCCGCGCTATATCAAAGAGCTGGCGACCCACCACGTCGGCGGCTATCTGAAGATCGCCCCGGAGCATACCGAAGAGGGACCGCTGTCGAAGATGATGAAGCCGGGAATGGGCAGCTACGACCGCTTTAAAGAGCTGTTCGACACCTATTCGAAGCAGGCGGGTAAAGAGCAGTATCTGATCCCGTACTTTATCTCCGCTCATCCGGGCACCCGTGATGAAGATATGGTGAACCTGGCGCTGTGGCTGAAGAAGCATCGCTTCCGTCTCGACCAGGTGCAGAACTTCTATCCGTCGCCGCTGGCGAACTCGACCACCATGTATTACACCGGCAAGAACCCGCTGGGTAAAATTGGTTATAAGAGCGAAGAGGTGGTGGTGCCGAAGGGCGATAAACAGCGCCGTCTGCACAAAGCGCTGCTCCGCTACCACGATCCGGCAAACTGGCCGCTGATCCGTCAGGCGCTGGAGGCGATGGGCAAGAAGCACCTGATTGGCTCCCGCCGCGACTGCCTGGTGCCAGCGCCAACCCTGGACGAAATGCGTGAAGCGCGTCGCCAGAACCGCCATACTCGTCCGGCGCTGACCAAGCACACGCCGATCGCCCATCAGCGCCAGACGCCTGCCGCTGCGGGCGCGAAAAAACGCGTTAAGCCGAAGGCCGTATCACGCTAAGCGGCTGGCCCGGCGGGATCGCTCGCCGGGAACATCTGTGAAAAAAGGAGAGAGGTGATGACGCCGGTCATCCTGTCGCGACAACAACTGGACCAGCTCTGGGAGATAGACCGCAGCGAAATTATCGATACGCTCTACCGTCTCGATAACGGTCAGCTGCGGGCTTATCGGGAATATTATGACGTGCGTGGCTGGGACCCTCACGATCGTCAGGTTTATACTCCGATTCACGAGGCCTGTTACGATCGCGGCGGTATTTTTTTCGCCTTTTTTGACGATGAGCAGATGATTGCCGCAGCGGCGCTGGATACGCTGCCTCGCGGCATGAATGGCGAGCTGCGCCAGCTATTATTCTTTTATGTCGGGGCGGGAAAGCGCGGCCAGGGCTGGGGGCGGCGACTGTTTCAGTATGCCCTGCACCAGCTGCCAGAAATGGGGGCGTCCGGCCTCTATATCTCGTCGATCCCCAACAAAAACACCGTCGATTTTTATCTGGCTCAGGGATGTCGCTTAGCGGATAAGCCCGACCCGGCGCTGTTTGCGCTGGAGCCAGAGGATATTCATCTGGTCTGCCATCGCCTTTAACGCCGAGGCGCTAAAGGCGATGGCAAGAGAGAGCATTATCCGCCGAACTGATCCGGGTCAGGACCGAGACGTTTACCCTGGTCCAGCTTCGCGATCGCTCCCAGCTCATCTTTGTCGAGACGGAAGTCCCAGACGTCAAAGTTTTCCGCGATACGCGACGGCGTGACGGATTTCGGGATCACCACCAGACCGCTATCAAGATGCCAGCGGATGACGATTTGCGCCGGCGTTTTGCCGTACTTATCGGCGAGCTGGTGGATGACTTTTTGATCGAAGACGCCTTCGCCGCCCTGGGCCAGCGGGCTCCAGGATTCGGTCTGGATCTTGTGGGTGGCGTTCCACGCGTGCAGCTGACGCTGCTGCATAAGTGGATGGAGTTCTATCTGATTGATCACCGGGGCGACGCCGGTTTCATCAATCAGCTTCTGCAGATGCGGTACCTGGAAATTACACACGCCAATGCTTTTGGTCAGCCCCTGCTGCTGCAGCTCGATCAACGCCTGCCAGGCCTCGACGTAATGGCCGATAGCCGGTACCGGCCAGTGGATTAAATAGAGATCCACATAGTCCAGCTTCAGTTTGCTGAGGCTCTCTTTCAGCGCCTCGTGCGGCCGTTTTTGATCGTCGTTCCACAGCTTGGTGGTGATGAAGAGCTCATCGCGGTTGACGCCAGCGCTGTGCAGCGCATTGCCGACGCCGGTCTCATTTTGGTACGCGGCGGCGGTGTCAAAAGAGCGATAACCGACTTCCAGCGCCTTATGAATGGCGGAGACGACTTCCTCGTTGCCAGCTTTCCACACGCCGAGACCCAGCTGCGGCATCAGGTTGCCGTCGTGCAGTTTTATAACGGTTGGATGTGTCATGCCTTCCTCCTGTTAATGAACTCGGCGAAGCAGGATCCGCCGAGGGGTAGCATTAAGTCTGGACGAAATAGCTAAAAACGGTAGTAAAAACACCTCTCCCCGGCGTTTGTTTAACGTAAGGAGAGGTGAATCAGGCGGGGAGCGCTTAGCGTGCAGCCTCGTAAATACGGCGGCTGACGTCCAGGGTGATATCCTGATGTTCGCCAAGTTTAGTCATGCCGTGCTCTTCCAGTTTCGCCAGCAGCGCCGGGATGGAGCTACCGTCGAGACCGTAATCGGAAAGGCGGGTCGGCACGCCCATCTGCTCGAAGAACTGACGCGTTGCGGCGATGGCGGCATCGATACGTTGGTCGTCAGAGCCTTCGGTAATATTCCACACGCGCTCGGCATACTGCAGCAGCTTCTCGCGCTTGGCATCGCGTTTCTCATTCCACAGCGCCGGCAGCACGATAGCCAGCGTCTGGGCGTGATCCAGGCCGTGCATCGCCGTCAGCTCGTGGCCGAGCATATGCGTCGCCCAGTCCTGTGGCACGCCTGCGCCGATCAGGCCGTTCAGCGCCTGCGTCGCCGCCCACATAATATTGGCGCGCACGTTATAGTTCTCCGGTTCCTGCAGGGCTTTCGGGCCATCCTCGATCAGGGTCAGGAGAATGCCTTCGGCGAAACGGTCCTGGATTTTTCCGTCTACCGGGTAGGTCACGTACTGCTCGACGGTATGGACGAAGGCGTCAACCACGCCGTTCGCGACCTGGCGCGGCGGCAGGGTATAGGTATAAACCGGATCGAGGATCGCGAACTGCGGCTGGACGTGCGAAGACATAAACGCGCGTTTGTCGCCGGTGGTTTTCCGCGATATGACCGCGCCTTTGTTGGATTCAGAACCGGTCGCCGGCAGAGTCAGTACCGAGCCCATTGGAATGGCGCTGGCAATTTTGCTGCCATAGGTTTCCAGAATTTCCCACGGATCGATATCCGCGTCGTAGTGGGCTGCTGCAGCGATAAACTTGGTGCCATCCAGCACCGAACCGCCGCCGACCGCCAGCAGGAAGGTCACTTTCTCTTCCCGGGCGAGTTTCACCGCATTCATCAGGGTTTCGTAAGACGGGTTCGGCTCGATGCCGCCAAATTCAAGGACATCCAGGCCATTCAGAGCGGTGAGGACCTGATCCAGGACGCCTGTTTTTTTGACGCTGCCGCCGCCGTAGGTGATCAGTACGCGGGCTTCCGCCGGGATCTGTTCACGCAGCTTTTCAATCGCGCCTTTGCCAAACAGAATGCGGGTTGGGGTATGCAGGTCGAAATTATTCATTGCTTAAGTCCTCCAAAGAGTAAAACCGTCGACAGGGACCATACCGCTGCCCGATGAAGGTTATTGTGGTCCTGGCGCCGTTGACCCTCAATGCACATTCCTGCCGATGTCTTGCCTATTTCTCCATATGGCTGGAGAATTTGTAGCGGCCTGCGCACAATGTACAGGTGAAGAAACATCGGGAGAGACGGTGGCAATGCAACACGCAGAGATATGTCGGACATTAACGGAGAAGATTAACCTGCTGAAAGATAAGCACGAAATGTTAAGTTCGTTGCTGCCTGACGTCCGTTTGCTGTACGGAACGCAACCGGGGCCCCGGACGCCGGTGATGTATCAGCCGGGGATCGTTTTTCTCTTTTCGGGCCATAAAATTGGTTATATCAATGAGCGGACTTTTCGCTACGATACAAACGAATATTTACTGCTGACCGTGCCGCTACCTTTCGAGTGCGAAACCTTTGCCACCCCGGAGGTGCCCCTCGCCGGGATGCGCCTGAACGTCGATATCCTGCAACTGCAAGAGCTGCTGATGGATATTGGCGAAGATCCGCTGTTTCAGCCCGCGGTCGCCTCCAGCGGGATAAACTCCGCGGTACTCTCGGAGGATATTCTGTGCGCTGCCGAACGGCTGCTTGACGTGATGGAGCGGCCGCTGGACGCACGGATCCTTGGCAAGCAAATCGTCCGCGAAATTCTGTATTATGTGCTGACGGGGCCCTGCGGCGGCGCGCTGTTGGCGCTGGTCAGCCGGCAGACCCACTTCAGCCTGATAAGTCGCGTGCTCAAGCATATCGAAAGCCAGTACACCGAAAACCTCAGCGTCGATCGGCTGGCGGCGGAAGCGAATATGAGTGTGTCAGCGTTTCACCATAATTTTAAAGCGGTGACCAGCACTTCTCCTTTGCAGTATCTGAAAAACTACCGTTTGCATAAAGCACGAATGCTGATGATCCATGACGGCATGAAGGCCAGCGCGGCGGCGATGCGCGTGGGATATGAAAGCCCTTCGCAGTTCAGCCGCGAGTTTAAGCGCTACTTCGGTTTGACGCCGGGAGAAGACGCCGCGCGTATTCGCACGATGCAGGGGATGTAATACCGGGAAAGGGCGGCCGGGCGGGCGCAGGCCCCCCGGCAGGTAAGCGTCAGGCGCTGCAATATTTCTTTTTAATGACCACGAACAGCGTGCCGAGCAGGCCAGCCAGCAGCAGGGCAATCGGCAGGATCATCAGACAGGTCATCACCTGATCTTCATGGCGCTTCACAAACGGGATCATGCTCAGCGCATAGCCAAGACCCGTCACCACACAGACCCACAGCAGGGCGCTCAGCCAGTTGAAGAACTGGAAGCGGCGGTTCGGCAGGCCAGAAATCCCGGCCATGGTTGGCAGCAGGGTGCGGACAAACGCCAGAAAACGGCCCGCGAGCAGCGCCAGCAGGCCGTGGCGGTCAAACATGCAGGTGGCGCGCTGATGGTACTTATGCGGCAGATGCGCCAGCCAGCCTTTCACCGTTTGCGTATTGCCCAGCCAGCGCCCTTGCACATAGCTCAGCCAGCAGCCGAGGCTGGCGGCGGCGGTCAGAATGGCGATAGTGGGCACAAAGTCCATGACGCCTTTAGCAATCAGCGCGCCGGCGAGCAGCAGCAGGCTGTCTCCCGGTAAAAAGGAGGCGGGCAACAGCCCGTTTTCCAGAAACAGGGTCGCGAACATAACCAGATATACAACGCCCACAACGTGAGGGTTCGCCAATGCGGCAAAATCATGTTGCCACAGCGCGGCGACAATCTCTTGAATGACAACCATGGACTTTCCTAAGTGGTACCGTATTTTTGACTAGTGTACTCCTGAAGAGGCCCGAGCACCTTGATCCCGGGCGCAACAAAAGCGGCCGCTTTGCTAAAAAGCGTCCGCTATTGTTGCCACTGACTGTCACTTTACACGATACGCGCGAAGCCCGCTGCTAAATCCGCCTGCAGATCGTCAACATTTTCGAGACCAATGTGCAGGCGGATCAGCGTGCCGCTGAAGTCGACTTCAGCATCCGGTCGAATGTGGGCGATTTGCTCCGGCTGGTTGGCGAGAATCAGCGACTCAAAGCCGCCCCACGAATAGGCCATACTGAACAGGCTGAAATTGTCGAGGTACTCCGCCAGTTCGGCATCATTGAGGCGCTTGCTGAGCACAAACGAGAATAGCCCGCTGCTGCCGGTGAAATCACGTTTCCAGAACTCATGACCTTTACTGCCGGGCAGGGCGGGGTGGTTTACCCGCGCCACCTGCGGGTGCTGCGCCAGCCACTCGGCGATGCGCAGGCTGCTTTCATGATGCTGACGCAGGCGCACGCCCAGGGTGCGCAGGCCGCGGCTGGTCATATAGGCAGTATCGGCGTCCAGCATTTGCCCCATCAGGTAGGCATTTTCACGCAGCTGCGGCCAGCAGCGCGCATTCGCCACCGCGGTGCCCACCATGGCGTCGGAATGGCCGATCAGGTATTTGGTGCCTGCCTGAATGGAAATATCAATGCCAAAATCCAGGGCTTTAAACAGGATCCCCGCCGCCCAGGTGTTATCGATCATGATAATCGCTTCCGGGGCGACCTGACGCACGGCGGCGACTATCGCCGGCACATCGTGCACTTCCATGGTGATCGAGCCGGGCGATTCGAGGAACACCACGCGGGTCTCAGGGCGAACCAGACGGGTGATATCGGCGCCGATTAAGGGATCGAACCAGCTGGTGGTGACGCCGAGTTTGGCGAGAATTTTGGTACAAAAGTCCTGGCTTGGCTCATAGGCGGTATTGGTCATCAGCACATGGTCGCCTTGCTCGACAAACGCCAGGATAGTGTTAGCCACCGCCGCGGCGCCGCAGGGGAAGAGGGCGCAGCCGGCGCCGCCTTCCAGCTCGCACATCGCTTCCTGCAGCGAGAAATGGGTCAGGGTGCCGCGACGACCGTAGAACAGCTCGCCGTTGGCCCGATTGCGGGTGGCGTGCTTTTTGGCCTCGACGGTGTCGAAAACCAGCGATGACGCGCGCTGGATAACGCTGTTCACTGAGCCCTGGGTGTACTTTTTGCTCCGCCCGGCGTTGACCAGCGCGGTATCAAGATGTTTATCAGCCATGTTGACGAACCTGTTTTTATACGTCTGGACGTCTAAACTAACATGAATCTGCTTTTCTGTACCAGCGCACCGCCGATACAGGCGAAAATTTTACCAGGCCCGCGGTTAGCCGCTTTTTTACTGCGTAAGCGCAAGGAAAATAAACGTGATTTGCTGCACAGTGTAAATACTAATGAGAACCACTATCAATTCGATGTCGTTTTGATATTATTGTGGGCAGATTTTGTGATTATCGTCGTGGAGATAGAGCGTGGGTAATAATTTGATGCAGGCGGATCTCTCCGTTTGGGGTATGTATCATCATGCCGATATTGTCGTTAAGGTGGTGATGATTGGCCTGATTCTGGCGTCGGTCGTCACATGGGCCATCTTCTTCGGTAAAGGGGCGGAAATCCTCGCCAGCAAGCGTCGCCTCAAACGTGAACAGCAGCAGCTGGCGGAAGCCCGCTCTCTCGATCAGGCCAGCGATATCGCCAGCGCCTTTGAGGCGAAAAGCCTCACCACCCAGCTTATCAATGAAGCGCAGAACGAACTCGAACTCTCTGCCGGTGCCGAAGACAATGAAGGCATCAAGGAACGAACCGGTTTTCGCCTTGAGCGCCGCGTTGCGGCGGTTGGTCGCCATATGGGGCGCGGTAACGGCTATCTGGCGACCATCGGCGCCATTTCCCCGTTTGTGGGCCTGTTTGGTACCGTCTGGGGCATCATGAACAGCTTTATCGGCATCGCCCAGACCCAGACCACCAATCTTGCGGTGGTAGCGCCGGGCATCGCAGAAGCGCTGCTGGCGACGGCCATCGGCCTGTTCGCCGCCATCCCGGCGGTGGTCATCTATAACATCTTCGCCCGCATGATCGGCAGCTACAAGGCCTCGCTCGGCGACGTCGCCGCTCAGGTACTCCTGCTGCAAAGCCGCGATCTGGACCTCAGCGCCAGCGGCGTGAAGCCGGTGCGCAGCGCGCAGAAATTACGGGTAGGTTGATCGGCTATGGCGATGCGTCTTAATGAAAATCTGGACGATAACGGCGAAATGCATGAGATCAACGTGACGCCGTTTATCGACGTCATGCTGGTTCTGCTGATTATCTTTATGGTGGCCGCGCCGCTGGCGACGGTCGACGTGAAGGTCAATCTGCCGGCCTCCTCCAGCCAGCCGCAACCGCGACCGGAAAAACCCATCTACCTGTCGGTGAAGGCGGATAAGAGCATGTTCCTCGGCAACGACCCGGTTACCGAAGCGAATATGATTAACGCCCTGGATAGCCTGACCGCCGGCAAAAAAGATACCACCGTCTTCTTCCGCGCGGATAAAACCGTCGATTACGAGACGATGATGAAAGTGATGGATACCCTGCATCAGGCGGGCTATCTCAAGATCGGGCTGGTGGGCGAAGAGACCGTCAAAGCGAAGTAACCTCCCCCTTTCCACTTTTCTCCTCAGGCTGGCCTTGCGCCAGCTTTTTAATAGGTGACGCAATAACTTGTAAGACCAATCTTATAGATGTGTGACAACTTTCTCAGTTAACAGAAAACATAAACCCGATGCGAAAAATGACAATAGGATAGTTTTTATCCTGCCTCTACAGTGAATACCACTTCATCTGAGAGGGATTATATTGTGAATCACGATAATAAACTGTCATTTGCGGAGAAGCTGGGATATGGCATGGGGGATGCAGCCTGCGGTATCGTTTACTCTTCGGTAACCATGTTTCTGACATGGTTTTATACGGATATTTACGGGCTTTCTGCTGCCGCAGTCGGAGTGATGTTCCTGGTGACGCGGGTTCTGGATGCGATTACCGATCCGCTAACCGGCATTGTTGCAGACCGTGTAAAGACCCGCTGGGGCCATTTTCGCCCGTGGCTTATCTGGTTTGCCGTACCTTATGCCGTGCTGGCGGTAATGACCTTCACGACTCCGGAATTTGGCGCATCGGGTAAACTGGTTTATGCCTACCTGACCTACACCTTACTCATGCTGTGTTACACCTTTATCAATATTCCCTACTGCGCATTGGGCGGAGTCATTACGCGTGATGAGAAGGATCGCCTTTCAGCCCAGTCATATCGTTTTACGATCTCATCTCTGGCCGGTCTGATGGTTTCTGTCGCAACCCTGTTCCTGGTGGATTTTTTCGGTAAAGAAAATAAGCAGTTTGGTTTTCAGGCGACAATGGGAATCATGGGCGCGATCGCTATTGTAATGCTGGCTTTTTGCTTCTTCTCTACCAAAGAACGCGTGGCTCCAGCTGTTGAACAGCAGGGGAGCATACGCGAAGACCTCCGTCAGCTGCTGGCGAATGACCAGTGGCGTATTGTGGCGATAATTACTTTTTTCTCCAGTATGGCCGGGGTTATGCGCAGCGCCGCCACGCTCTATTATGCAACCTACCTGATGTTAGGCGGTGTGGAGTCAGCGGCGGGAACGGCCATGAAATCAGCATTTGTTTCCACCAGCGTCGTTGGCACGATTATCGGCAGCATCGCCGCCGGATGGCTGGCCAAGCGCTATCGCGCGGTATCGCTGTTTAAAAATATCAACCTCCTGCTGGTCCTGGTTGGCGTCGTAATGTTCTTTGTGCCGCCGACCTGGCTGCCGGTGGTGTTCCCTTTATACTTCCTGGTCGGCTTCTTCCATCAGATGTACCAGCCGTTTAAATGGAACATGATGGCCAACGCTGCCGATTATGGCGAATGGAAGTTTGGCCGTCGCATCACGGGATTATCCTATTCCGGTAATCTGTTTGCTTTGAAAATGGGCATGGCGGTTGCTGGCGCCGCCGTAGGTTTTTCGCTTGGGCTATTTGGCTATCAGGCGGGCGTAACGGCGCAGACTCCGCTGGCGACAATGGGAATTGTGGGGCTGTTAACCCTCGGTCCATCACTATCTTACCTGCTCCTGTGGTGGCTGGCGCGTTTCTATAAGCTGGATGACAAAATGATGCAGACAATTCAGCGCGAGCTGTCCATGCGTCAGCAGCAGGGGCATTCAGAGACGCATTTGCCGCTAAACGCCGTTCCGGAAAAGGCCTGAGGAGATGCGAAATATGACCCCTTCTGAATACCAGAATCCTATCTTATGCGCCGATTATTCCGACCCGGATATCGTGCGCGTAGGCGATGATTTCTTTATGGTCTCTTCCAGTTTTAACCATGTGCCCGCTTTACCGATCCTGCATTCAACGGACCTGGTTAATTGGACTATCATCAACCACGTTATGGATGAACTGCCGCTACCTGGTTATGACCGGTATCAGCCGGGTAAGGGCGTATGGGCGCCGTCGATTCGCTGGCACGATGGCAAGCTGTGGGTCTGCTTCAGCACGCCAGATGAAGGTATTTTTATCTGCCATACCGAGGATCCGTGGGGGAAATGGAGCGCTCCGCACTGCCTGCGCGAGGCCAGAGGTTGGATAGATCCCTGCCCGTTCTGGGACGACAATGGTCAGGCCTGGTTGGTACATGCCTTCGCCCATAGCCGCAGCGGCATCAAGCATAAACTGCAGTTGTTTGCGATGGCGCCGGACGCCAGCGAATTGCTGGGCGAAGGGCAGATTATCTATGACGGCTGCTGCGATTTACCTACCCTTGAGGGGCCAAAGGTTTATCAACGCGCCGGTTGGTACTACATCTTTGCTCCTGCGGGCGGGGTTGAAAATGGCTGGCAGACGGTACTGCGCGCGCGCCAGATGACGGGGCCCTGGGAAGCCAAAAACGTGCTTTTCCAGGGAAACACCTCGATAAATGGACCACATCAGGGCGGCTGGGTGGAGGGTGAGGAGGGCGAATGCTGGTTTGTTCATTTCCAGGACTTACACCTCTATGGCCGCGTGGTTCACCTCCAGCCGATGTCCTGGGGTAACGATGGCTGGCCGCGTATCGGTGAGCAGATTGGCAACGGCGGCGTCGGACAGCCGGTTTTACGTTGGCCGCGTCCTAAAGGGTTAACGCCTTCACCGGCATTGGCGCCGCAAACCAGCGACTATTTTGCGCAAGGCCAACCGGGAATACAGTGGCAGTGGCAGGCTAACCCCAGCCCTGAGTGGCTGCTGCCGGCGGAAGGCGAACTTCGATTACGCTGCGTCCCATTATCCGAAGTCGATGGACAGAGAGCGTTATACTGGGCGCCGCAGCTGTTGCTGCAGAAATTCCCGGCGCTAACTTTTAGCGCGAAAACAAGCGTAACGTTATATGCCGCTCAGGACGGTGATGCCGGAGGCCTGATCGTATACGGCGAACGCTACGCCGCTTTGCTGGTGGAGTTTGGGCAAGGGAGTTACCGGCTCGTGTGGCGACACGGTTGGATGAGCGATGCGGGCGTGGTGCGCGAAACTCGTCAGGTTCTTGCTGAGCTTAAGTGCGGCAAGTGTCAGCTGCAGGTGGCCGTAGGCGAAGGCGGCCTGTGTCAATTTTCCTGGCGAGCCGAGGAGGAGTGGCGGAAGGTTCCTCTTTGTTTTGCTGCCGGGAAGGGAAAATGGGTCGGCGCGAAATTTGGCCTGCTGGCTGCTTCAATGGTTGGCCTACAAAGCGAGGGCTACTCCGCTTTGCAGGACTTTGAGGTCATACTTTAAAGAAACCGTTTCTGGCCGCCTGCAGATGACGCTGGCGGCTGATGTTGCATAAGCGTTACCCTGTTGCGATATAATGGCGGCCGTTTATGTTAACTGACAGGATCTTATGGAACGCTTTCTGGAAAATGCTATGTACGCCTCGCGCTGGCTGCTGGCGCCGGTTTATTTTGGCCTCTCGCTCGGTCTGATTGCGCTGACCATCAAATTTTTTCAGGAGATCTTCCACATACTGCCGCATATTTTTAGCGTCAGCGAGTCGGATATGATTCTGACCCTGCTGTCGCTGGTGGATATGACCCTGGTGGGCGGTTTGCTGGTGATGGTGATGTTCTCCGGGTATGAAAATTTTGTCTCGCAGCTGGATATTAACGAGGGTAAAGAAAAACTCAGCTGGCTGGGCAAAATGGACGCGACTTCGCTGAAAAATAAGGTTGCCGCCTCCATCGTGGCGATCTCCTCTATTCACCTGCTGCGGGTGTTTATGGATGCGAAAAACGTCCCGGACAATAAGCTGATGTGGTACGTGATTATCCACCTGACCTTCGTGCTTTCGGCCTTTGTGATGGGCTACCTTGATCGTCTGACCAAAGTGAAACACTGATCCCTTCTCTCCCGGCGGTGTTAGCCGCTGGGCTGTTTCTCCCCGTTTCATGCTTTTCTGGGCTGGCGTATGTCCGGGCTTCTGCTTTGCTTAAAGAGCGCTTAACAACGGAGGCAGGGTGATGACGCGATTAACGGCCAAAGATTTCCCGCAGCAGTTGCTCGAATATTATGACTACTATGCCCACGGCAAAATCAGTAAACGCGAGTTTCTCCAGCTGGCGGGGAAATATACTGTCGGCGGGATGACCGCGCTGGCGCTGTTTAATCTGCTGAAGCCCGACTATGCCCTGGCAGAGCAGGTACCGTTCACCGACCCGGATATCCGCCCGGAGTATATTCATTATCCCTCTCCTGACGGTCACGGCGAAGTGCGGGCTTACCTGGTGACGCCGACAAAAATAGCCGACAAAGCGCCCGCTGTGGTGGTGGTGCATGAGAACCGCGGCCTGAACCCCTATATTGAAGATGTAGCCCGGCGGGTAGCGAAAGCGGGGTACATCGCGCTGGCGCCGGATGGCCTGAGCGCCGTCGGCGGCTATCCGGGGAATGATGATGAAGGCCGCGCCCTACAGCAGAAAGTCGATCCCGTGAAGCTGATGAATGATTTTTTTGCGGCGGTCGCGTTTATGGCGAACTATCCACAGGCGACGGGGAAGGTCGGTATCACCGGTTTTTGCTACGGCGGCGGCGTCAGCAACGCGGCGGCGGTGGCGATCCCGGAGCTGGCCTGCGCGGTGCCGTTTTACGGTCGCCAGCCGCCGCTGAAGGAGGTTGATAAAATTAAAGCGCCGCTGCTGCTGCACTATGCCGGCCTCGATAGCGGCATTAATGAAGGCTGGCCTGCCTATGAACAGGCGTTGAAGGAACACCATAAAGTCTACGAGGCCTATTTCTATCAGGGCGTGAATCACGGCTTTCATAATGATTCCACGCCGCGCTACGATCGGGCTGCGGCTGATCTGGCCTGGCAACGCACGCTGGCATGGTTTGAGAAGTATTTACGCTAGCGCAACAGTCATAAATAGCGCTACCGCTCGCTCAAAAAAACGCTATATAATTTATTATATAACGATTGGGAGGGCGCGATGGAAAATCATTTTGGCAAAGGCTTAATGGCGGGGCTACAGGCATCCTATGCTGACACCGCCGCGCATGCGGCGAATTTTTGCGCCGACTATAAACGCGGGTTTGTGCTCGGCTACTCGCACCGCATGTTTGAAAAAACCGGCGACCGCCAGCTCAGCGCCTGGGAAGCGGGGATCCTCACCCGTCGCTATGGCCTGGACAGGGATATGGTGATGGATTTCTTCAAAGAAGGTGGGTCGGGTATGGCGATGCGCTATTTTCTGGCGGGCTATCGGCTGGAAAGCTAAACAGGACGGCTTCGCAGGCGGAACCGTCCTGTAGTGGGAACCCTTTCCCGTCAACGGGAAAGGGTGAAGACCTTACGCCTGGCGCTTATCTTCCGTTTGGGTGTCAAAGTCGCGGGCGTCATGGCGCTCATGCAGCTGCTCATTGAGCGGGCCGTTGGTGCGGTTGACGATGCGTCCGCGCTTGACGGCCGGGCGGTTGCCGACATCCTGCGCCCAGCGCAGCACGTTTTTATAGCTCCCGGCGTCGAGGAACTCCGCCGCGTTATAGACATTGCCCAGCACTACGTTGCCATACCACGGCCAGACAGCCATATCGGCGATGGTGTACTCCTCGCCGGCCACATAGCGACCGCGGGCGAGCTGTTTGTCCAGCACGTCGAGCTGGCGTTTGGCTTCCATCGTAAAGCGGTCGATCGCGTACTCGATCTTCACTGGCGCATAGTTATAGAAGTGGCCGAAGCCGCCGCCGAGGAACGGCGCCGCGCCCTGCAGCCAGAACAGCCAGTTGAGGGTTTCGGTGCGACCGGCAGGATCTTTCGGCAGGAAGAAACCAAATTTTTCCGCCAGATAGAGAAGAATGTTGCCGGACTCAAATACCCGGGTCGGCGGCGTGGTGGAATGGTCGCTGAGGGCCGGGATCTTCGAGTTCGGGTTGATCTCGACAAAGCCGCTGGAAAACTGATCCCCTTCGCCAATGCGTATCAGCCAGGCATCGTACTCCGCGCCGCTGACGCCCAGCGCCAGCAGCTCCTCCAGCATGATCGTCACCTT
The DNA here is from genome assembly GCF_018223905.1 of Klebsiella sp. 28. Lineage (NCBI taxonomy): Bacteria > Pseudomonadati > Pseudomonadota > Gammaproteobacteria > Enterobacterales > Enterobacteriaceae > Klebsiella > Klebsiella sp. 28. Next base: position 30,610 of record NZ_JAGRQY010000009.1, on the reverse strand, counting down.
CTGGCCGTTGGGCGTGCCGAGTGAGTATAGCTGGAGCGGATGGGTTCCCACCGGCAGGACGCGTTCATGAGTCGCGCCGGAAACGGGACGGTTGATGTTGGCGAACGCGCCGCCGCTGTTTTGCTTCCATTCCCACACTTTTGGTGGCTGGTAGTTTTGCTCTGACATGCTGGTTTGCCTTTTTCGTGGATGTACAAAAAGTGTAGCAGGTGACCTCAGGCCATAATCCGCGCGGCCCACACGCTGACATCATCGCCGCTGCCCAGATCCGGCTGCACCAGGCCGTTGACCATAAAGGTCGGCGAGACATGGATGCCGTTCTGACGGGCGTATTTACTGTGCCACTTGATCACGTCCTGCAGCTCCGGGCGGGCAAAGGCGGCCCCCAGCAGCACGTGACTATAGCGTTCAATGCGCTCAATGATTTGCTGCGGCGTGGCGTTCATGTTCGGCCCGCTGCAGTGATCGGTAAACTCAAACTCTTCCCGATGGTCGGCCACGGCCTGCATCACCTTATGCGCCTGCTCTCTGCCGTGCGGCAGGGTGGACGCGGCGAGGATACAGCGGACGATAACCCCGGAGAACAGATGCCACGGCTGCGACTGCAGGCGTATCTTGATGGTCACGTTATCGGCGCCGACCTCATCGAGCAGATCGTCGAGTTTATTAAACGCGCGGACAGAGTAGGGGCAGGTGGGCTCAAGGAACACCTCAAACGTCCGCGGGCCGTGTCCCCAGACCAGCGGTTGGGCATTCAGATGCGAGGGTGTGCTCATTGTCGACTCCTGATGTTGCGTTGTTTTTTTGTTATATCACCGATAACGATATCACTTTTGTTTCCGGCTGCAGGGTTATTTTCCTTAACGGCACGATTAGCGAAACGAATGAGTGGTATCATCGTTACACCTCTGTCTGGTAAGTGCCTGCGGCAGGATAAGAAGAGGGAGTTTTGTTTCGCCAACTGCCCGGGCTGCATTAATTTGAGGTCAGGCTAAATGAGCAAAGGATCGACAAGCAGTGACGCCCCGTTTGGGACATTGTTAGGCTATGCACCCGGTGGCGTAGCGATTTATTCATCGAATTACAGTAGCTTAAATCCGCAGGACTACCCGGATGACGCGACGTTTCGCAGCTACATCGGTAATGAGTATATGGGGCATAAATGGCAGTGCGTGGAGTTTGCGCGCCGCTTTCTGTTCCTGACCTATGGCTTTGTCTTCACCGATGTGGGGATGGCTTATGAAATCTTCTCCCTGCGTTTCCTGCGCGAAGTGGTCAATGACAATATTCTGCCGCTGCAGGCCTTCGCCAACGGCTCCCGCCGTCCGCCTATCGCTGGTTCGCTGCTGATCTGGCAGAAGGGGGGCGAGTTTAAGCACACCGGCCATGTGGCGGTGATCACCCAGCTTGTCGGCAATAAGGTGCGTATCGCCGAGCAGAACGTGATTCACTCGCCGCTGCCGCAGGGCCAGCAGTGGACCCGCGAGCTGACCCTCGAGGTCAACGACGGCCGGTACACCATCAAAGATACCTTTGCCGATACCGAAATTTTAGGCTGGATGATCCAGACCGCTGATACCGAACACAGCCTGCCGCAGCCGGTGCTGCCGGGCGAGGCGATGGCCATCAAAGGCGCGCGGCTGCCAAACAACGGCCAGTTTCGCGGTAAATGGCTGAACGAGAAAGACCCGCTGCAGAAAGCCTATGTGGCAGCCAACGGTCATTTCATCAACCAGGATCCCTATCAGTATTTCACCATCAGCGAAAGTGCCGAACAGGAGCTGATCAAAGCCACCAACGAGCTGCACCTGATGTATCTGCACGCCACCGATAAGGTGATGAAGGATGACAACCTGCTGGCGCTGTTCGATATTCCGAAAATTCTCTGGCCTCGTCTGCGCCTCTCGTGGCAGCGCCGCCGTCATCATATGATCACCGGGCGCATGGATTTTTGCATGGACGAGCGCGGGCTGAAGGTGTACGAGTACAATGCCGATTCCGCTTCCTGCCATACCGAAGGCGGGCTGATCCTCGAACAGTGGCTGAAGCAGGGCTACTACGGCACCGGCCACAATCCGGCGGAAGGTCTGCTCGATGAGCTGGCGGGGGCGTGGAAACACAGCCGGGCGCGGCCCTTCGTCCACATCATGCAGGACAAGGATCTGGAAGAGAACTACCACGCGCAGTTTATTCAGCGTTCGCTGACCCAGGCCGGTTTTGAGAGCAAAATTCTCTTTGGCCTTGATGAGCTGCGCTGGGACGCTGCCGGTCAGCTGATCGACGCCGACGGGCGGCTGGTCAACTGCGTCTGGAAAACCTGGGCATGGGAAACCGCCATTGAGCAGGTGCGCGAAGTCAGCGCCGAGGAGTACGCGGCGGTACCGATTCGTACCGGACATCCGCAGAATGAGGTGCGGCTGATTGACGTCCTGCTGCGTCCTGAAGTATTGGTATTCGAACCCCTGTGGACGGTGATCCCCGGCAACAAAGCCATTCTGCCGGTGCTGTGGTCGCTGTTCCCGCATCATCGCTATCTGCTGGATACCGATTTTGAGGTTAACGACGAGCTGGCGAAAACCGGCTATGCGGTGAAGCCTATTTCCGGGCGCTGCGGCAACAATATCGACCTGATCGGCCCTCAGGATGAACTTCTGGATAAGACCAGCGGCCAGTTTGTCGATCGCAAGAATATCTACCAGCAGCTGTGGTGCCTGCCGAAAGTGGACGGTAAGTACATTCAGGTGTGCACATTTACCGTCGGCGGTAACTACGGCGGTACCTGCCTGCGCGGCGATTCGTCGCTGGTGGTGAAAAAAGAGAGCGATATCGAGCCGTTAATCGTTTTGAAAGACAAAGCATGACGTGCGAAACCCGGGTAGCGGCATACCCCTGTCCGGGTGACAACGTACTGAAAAGGATAGCCCCGGCATGGTAAGCGCCGCCGGGGAGCACCTGCAACAAAGCCAAGATAATTAACACAACAACAAGACAGAAAAGGAAAATAGTATGCACGATCGGCGTCTCGCCGCCCGCGCGGGTGAACTCAAGCCCTCCGCCGTCCGCGAACTTCTCAAGCACAGTAAACTGCCCGGCGTGATTTCGCTTGGCGGCGGCATTCCGGCCCCGGAACTGTTTGATACCGAAGGCCTGGAGCTGGCGGTGCAGAAGGTGATGAGCGAGCGTTTTAATGACGCATTCCAGTACGGTCTGACGGAAGGCTACCCGCCGCTGCGCCAGGCGGTGAGTGAAATTTGCCACTCCCGTGGCGTCGCCTGTTCAGCCGCCCAGGTCTATATCACCTCCGGCTCCCAGCAATCGCTGGATATCGTTGCCCGTACGCTGCTCGATCCGGGCGATACTATCGTCGTTGAGCGTCCCACTTATCTGGCGGCGCTGCAGGTATTTCAGCTGGCGCAGGCCAATATTCTCAGCGTTGACACCGACGATGACGGGATGCTGGTGGAGCAGCTGGCCGACCTGCTGGAGACCACCCGCGTCAAAGCTGTTTACCTGGTGCCGACGTTCGGCAATCCCGGCGGCAAAACGCTGAGCGAGGCGCGTCGTCGCCGGTTGGTTGAGCTGGCGAAAAAATATGATTTCGTCATTCTGGAAGACGATCCCTACGGCGAAATTAGCTTTACAGACGCCGTTAGACGCCCGCTCTATCAGCATGCTGTCGAGCTGGGCTGTGAAGATCAGGTGGTTTACACCTCGACTTTTTCGAAAATCCTCGCGCCAGGGATGCGTATCGGCTGGATCGTCATGCCGGACTGGCTGGCGCAGCAGACGGTGATTGTGAAGCAGGCGGCGGATCTGCATACCAATATGCTGTCGCAGGTGATCACTGCGGAATACCTCAGTCTGAACCGGCTGGATAACCAGATTGCGTTGATTCGCGAAGACTACCGCAAGAAGTGCGTGGCGCTGGCCGATGCGCTGGAAAGCCGCCTTGGCGAGCACCTGGAATTCAGCCGCCCGCAGGGGGGGATGTTCCTGTGGGCGCGTTTCCGCTATCCGTTCGATACCATGGAATGGATGAAGAAAACGCTGGAAAACGGCGTGGTGTACGTCCCGGGTGAAGCGTTCTATCACGATAAGCCGGATACCCGTACCCTGCGTCTTTCTTACTCCACGGTGTCAGAAGCCGGATTGCTGACGGCCGTTGAGCGGCTGGCGGCCTCCCTGTAACGTCTCTGCTGTGCGCCGCTTTTCGGCGGCGCGCAGCCCTGCGTGACGTTAACGTCCAGCGCAGGGTCAATCCGTTTCGGCGATCCGGTCATCGAGCCAGACCAGCATCAGCGCTGCGAGAAAAGCCAGCGCAAAGGTTCCAATAAACAACCACATAGACGTCCCTCGCGGGTTAATTATTTTGCTGATTCTACCGGAGAGCGATCGTTGCGGTCGGCGATGGAGATTTTAGTTCCGGCGGAATGGCTGGCGAGAGAGAAAAAGTCATCGGCATCAATATCGAAGTTAAGAATAATTTCCCTGTATTTTCCACCGTTAATTAACGCTTTGGCTTCTTTAACACTACTGGCAATAATGACAGGCATCAGTTTTATCTCATTTTGAAAACTGTGAAGCAAAATAAGAGTTAGTTCGTACCAGATCAACTACTTTTTATCGTATTCCGCCGCAGAAAAAACGTCGTACTGTGACGCGACGACGACCGGATATTTTGTGACAGCGATCCGGTCATCAACAGCACAATCTTATTCGACGCTGGCGATATGCTGCAATTTTGCCAACTCGTCAGGATGATTTCCCCTGTTGTTTTTCGCGCAATATCTCGCCGCAGCGCTGCTTGTCCTGACGCAGCGCCTGCTGTTCCTGCGGGCTGAGCTGGCGCCAGGTATCCAGCATCCGCTGCCCCAGCGCCGGAAGGTAATGGGTTTTATGCAGCGCGTAGTCAGAATTTCCCCCCTCGACGATATTCTGCATATCGTGGAGGAACTGGCGGCTGTCGTCATGATCGATTATGCAAAATACCGCCCGGTAGTAAGCTTCATCTTCCTCGGTGTAATGCGGGGTGAACCACCAGACCAGCAGCGCGATAAGCGCCAGTAGCGGGATAATTAAGGATAATTTTTTCAACATCAGTTTTTCGGCCGGAGACAATCAGCCGTCAGTGTACCTGCAACGACGGCCTGATGTAAGCGCCGGCCCCGGCGGGCCGGCACAGGCTAGTAGCCGACCGGGTAGATGCGGCCGGTCTGAACGCCTTCAATGCTGCGGCGATAGGCCTGCGCCACGGCGGCGGCGGGAACGCTGGGGAAGCCCGGGAAAAAGTCGCCGTAGGCCGCCAGCGACTCGCTGAGCACGGTGGGGCTGATGAGATTGATGCGGATCCCGCGCGGTAGTTCGCAGGCGGCGGCGCGGACAAAGCCTTCCAGACCGGCGTTGACCGTCGTGGCATTGACCCCCTGAGCAATGGGTTCCTGCGCGACGATACCGCTGACCAGGGTAATCGACCCGCCGTCGCGCAGAAAATGCTGGCCGACCAGCGCCAGGCGAATTTGCCCCAGCAGCTTGTCCTGCAGACCGAGGTTGAACTGGCTGTCGGTCATGGTGCTTAACGGCCCAAAGTGCAGATTGCCGGTGGTGGAGACGATGGCATCTACTTCACCCGTTTGGGCAAATAGCGCCTCGACGCTCTCCTGCGAGGTGATATCCACCTGATAATCTCCCCGGGTGCGGCCGACGCGGATAACCTCATGTCTCTGACTCAGTTCTTCGCTGACCGCGCGACCGATGGTGCCGCTGGCACCGATAACGATAATTTTCATGGCAGACTCCTGATGAGGTGAGAGGCTATTTTTTAATAAAAGTAATCTCGGATAAACTGGCTAAAAGTTAGAACATTACTAACCAGAGGTTAGCAATATGGACAAATTACGAGGGATGGAGACGTTTATTGCCGTGGTGGAGTGCGGCAGCTTTACCGGGGCGGCGTCGCGCCTGGGGCTGTCGGCGGTGATGGTTGGGAAATATATCGCCCAGTTGGAAAGCCAGCTGGCGACGCGTCTGCTGGAGCGTAACACCCGACGCCAGAGCCTCACCGACGCCGGGCGAGTCTATTTTGACGAAGCGAAACGGGTGATGGAGCAGGTCTCCATCGCCGAAAGCGCGGTCGAGCGGCTGCGGCTGGCGCCGGCCGGCACCCTGCGGGTGAGCGCTCCCACCTCGTTCGGCGCCAGCGTGATCGCGCCCCTGACCGCCACCTTCCTGCAGGCCTGGCCTGCGGTCCGGGTGGAACTGGATCTGACTAACCGGATGGTCGATCTGGTGGATGAGGGGTTCGATCTGGCGATCCGTATCGGCGAGATCCATCAGGAGGATCTGGTGGCTCGCTACCTGGCGCCGTATCGGATGGTGATCTGCGCCGCGCCGGCTTATCTGGCGCGTTACGGGACCCCCGGGACGCCAGAGGATCTCGCCGATCATCTCTGCCTGTCCCATACGGTCTGGACCGCCCGCAACGAGTGGCGGCTGCCGGGCGTAGAGGGAGAAGTGCGCTGGAAACGCGATGCGGTTTTGCGCTGCAACGATGGCTACGCGCTGCGCCAGGCGGCGATCGCCGGGGCCGGGCTGCTGATGCAGCCGGAGGTACTGCTGGCCGATGCGCTGGCCAGCGGCAGCCTGGTTCGGGTGCTGGAGGCGTGGACTCCGCAGCCGCGGCCTGTGCATCTGCTCTGGCGCCAGGATCGTCGGCCCCTGCCGAAGCTGACGCAGTTTATCGCCCACCTTCAGCAGGGAATGGCCGACGCGCTGACAACGACCCGCGCGTCGGAATAATCACTCCGCCCGCAGCGCCTGCTGCCAGTCGGCAATCAGATCGTTGGGATCTTCGATCCCCACCGACAGGCGGATCAGCTGCGGTGTGATACCGTTCGCCAGGCGTTTCTCCAGCGGGATCGAGGCATGGGTCATGCTGAAGGGCTGGCTCACCAGACTCTCCACGCCGCCCAGGCTCTCCGCAAGCGTAAACCAGCGCAGCTTGCTGATGATGCGCTCGGCGTAACCTTCATCGCCCTTCACCACCACCGAAATCATGCCGCCGGGCAGGGCCATTTGCTGGCGCGCCAGCTGATGATGCGGGTGCGAAGCCAGCCAGGGAAACCAGACTCGCTCCACTTCCGGCTGCTGTTCCAGCCATTCGGCGAGCTGCAGCGCGTTCGCGCTGTGGCGCTCCATCCGCAGCGCCAGGGTACGGATGCCGCGCAGCGTCAGGAAGCTGCTGAACGGGTCAAGCACGCCGCCTACCGCATTCTGCAGATAGCCAAGCTTTTCCGCGAGCCCGGAGTTATCGCCAACCACCGCCAGGCCGGCGACGACATCGGAATGGCCGTTGAGGTACTTGGTCGCGGAGTGCACCACAATATCAAACCCATGCTCCAGCGGGCGATGGATCGCCGGCGAAGCAAAGGTGTTATCGGCGACGCTGATCAGGTTATGGCGGCGCGCGATGGCGGCGATGGCGCTGAGATCCGCGAGCTTCAGCAGCGGGTTGGTGGGCGTTTCCACCCAGATCATGCGCGTATCGGGGCGGATCGCCGCTTCAATTCCCGCCAGGTCGTCGGGTTTCACCCAGCTCACCTGCAGACCAGCGCTACGGCGGCGAACGTTTTCCAGCAGGCGGTAAGTGCCGCCATACACATCATCGACCGCCACCAGATGACTGTCCTTATCCAGCAGCTCCAGCACGGTGGAGATGGCGGCCAGCCCGGAGGCGAACGCGTAGCCGCGCGTGCCGTTTTCCAGGTCGGCGATCGCCGTCTCCAGCGCGTGACGGGTGGGATTCCCGCTGCGGGAATATTCATAACCGGTATGCTGCCCCGGCGCTGGCTGAGCAAAAGTGGAGGTGGCATAAATCGGCGGCATCACTGCGCCATGGCTGTCGGTGAAGGTTCCGCTATGTACACTCAGGGTGTGGATAGATGACATAAAAAATTCCTTATTGTGCGACTCGGTTACGCCAGGCGGTCAATACATCGCTGCGGGTGACCAGGCCAAGAAAACGCGTGTTGTCAGCGATCACCGCCACCAGACCGCGATCGAGAATGGCCTGCAGTTCACTCTCTGGCGCACGCTTATCGAGAGTTTCAACATGGCGGCTCATCGCTTCGCTGACCGGCAGGGAGAAGCGTTGGCGATCGCCCTGTACGTGGCGGATCAAATCCCACTCATCGACGATGCCGACCACGCGGCCATCCTCCAGTACCGGCAGTTGGGAGATGTCATACAGCCGCATGCGGGTAAAGACCGCGGCCAGGGTGTCGTCCGGCGCGGCCGTGACGGTAGCGCCTTCGTCATGGCGCAGGGCGATAAAATCACTGAGATCGCCCTGTTCGGGGCGGGCGATCAGTCCTTGCTGGCGCATCCAGTCGTCGTTGAACATTTTGGACAGGTATTTATTGCCGCTGTCGCAGGCGAAGGTCACCACCCGCTTCGGACGGCTTTGCGTCCGGCAGTAGCGCAGCGCGGCGCTGAGCAGGGTGCCGGTGGAAGAGCCGGCCAGCACTCCTTCGACCTGCAGCAGCTGGCGCGCGGTGTGGAATGCTTCGCAGTCGCTGACGCGATACGCGGTATGTACCCCCTCCAGCCTGGCCAGCGGCGGGATAAAATCTTCGCCGATCCCTTCGACCAGCCAGGATCCCGTTTCGCCGTAGCGTCCGGTATCGACCTGATCGGCAAGGATCGAACCCGCCGGATCGGCGAGAATAAATTCCGTTTTCGGCGAGTGCTCAGCAAACCAGGCCTGAAGCCCACCCAGCGTGCCGCCGGAGCCGACGCCGACGACGATGGCGTCGATGTCGCCCTCCAGCTGCTGATAAAGCTCCGGCGCAGTGGAGGTGGCATGGGCCAGCGGATTGGCGTCGTTATTAAACTGGTCGATATAAAAGGCGCCCGGCGTTTCATCGGCAAGGCGGCGGGCATAATCCTGGTAGTAGGCCGGGTGGCCTTTATTGACGTCGGAGCGGGTGAGCAGCACCGTCGCGCCCAGCGCCCGAAGGTGAAAGATTTTCTCGCGGCTCATTTTGTCCGGCACCACCAGGATCAGGCGGTAATTTTTCTGCGCCGCAATCAGCGCCAGACCGAGGCCGGTATTGCCGGCGGTGGCTTCGATAATCGTTCCCCCGGGCGCCAGTTTTCCCTGGCGCTCGGCTTCATTAATCATCGACAGCGCAACCCGATCTTTAATTGACCCGCCGGGGTTCTGATTTTCCAGTTTTAAAAACAGACTGCAGGGCCCGGTATCCAGTTTGTGCAACTGGAGCAGGGGAGTATGACCGATCAGGTCGCTCACGGAATGAAACAGTGACATAACCATTTACCCACTCGTTTAAGATATTTTTGCATGCTAGAACTGTGAAAACAGTTATTTAAAGAATATTTCTCTGTCATTTAGCGCAAAATGGAATATAAGATGCTATTTGGCCATCTGGAGGGAAAGCAGGGCAGCCACCTGGGCGGATCGATTGCCAGAAAAGAGCGTTTTTAGCCGCTTTTAGCGGGAAAATGGCGATTTTGATCAGTGTGTTATCTGATATCTGAAAATGTATTTGCGAAAAGATTCTATGGAGAATAGGCCTGCGCTTGTCGTTAACTAGCAGCGGGCTGGCCAGGAGAAAAACGCAGCAGGGAAATCACGGGTTAACGCAGTTCGATGGAGAGTCCGGCTACAGAAAAGCAAAAACCCGCCTTTTGGGCGGGTTCTTTAAATAGTGGTGCCCGGACTCGGAATCGAACCAAGGACACGGGGATTTTCAATCCCCTGCTCTACCGACTGAGCTATCCGGGCAACGGGGCGCATTAAACCGTAATCGCCGCGCCTCGTCAACGAAATTTATCTGTTTTGCAGCAGACTGAACAATCTATCACCACATTGCGCTAAAAGCACGCGTTTTCAGGCAAAAAACAGCGTCCAGGCCGCGGAAATCGGCATCGCCAGCACCAGCGCAGGCAGCATATTCACTACGGCAAACATTTTTATCCCGCAGATGCGCAGCCCGGTGGCCACCAGCAGCATGCCGCCGACGGCGCTGAAATCCGCCAGCATCATCGGCGTGGTAAGCGGCATAATGATCGCCGCGCAGGCTGCAAGAGTCAGCTGGATAAGCAGCATCGGTACGCTGATGGCGGCGACGGCAATGCCCAGGGTGCAGGCGAAGATGGTGGCGGTGAAAAAGTCGAGAAACGCTTTGGCAATCAGAATGCTGGCGTCGCCGGTCATCCCTTCGCGCATGGCGCCGAAGACGCCGGTGCCGCTGGCGCAGAACAGGACGATAATCGCCACATAGCTCTGAATATAAGACTCATGAGCCGAAGCCTTTTTCTTGCCTTTCGCTGACATCAACTGCTGGAGTTTACTGACCAGCGTATTGATGCCTTTTTCCATATTGCATATTTCGCCGAGCAGCGTCCCTACCAGGGTCGACAGCACCATCACCGGCAGATTGGCGCACTTAATGACCAGTAAAATGCCGATGCCCAATGACGCCAGGCCAAAAATAGAGGTCATTGCGGTGCGGATCCGTTCCGGCAACCGTTGGCTGAGTAAGGCGCCCAGCACACCGCCGACCAGCACCGCGCTGGCGTTAATAAAAGGTCCTGTAACCACGCTGACTCCTGTTAAAAATCCCTGATAACCGCATTATTATGGCGTTAACTTACCGGGAAAGCTTGTGTATCCGTGATATAAGTGCATACGGTTTTCATCTTGCGCCTGTTCGGGAAAGGTGCCATGATTGCGCGAATTTTCTCCTCCCTGATATGAGGCCGCCGATGACGACACAGCCATTATCTCGCCAGCGACGCCGCGCCCAGATGCGCGGGCTGCCTCATCTTGCTACGCTTACCCCTCTGTTCACCATGCGGTGAAGGACACGTATGCTCACTGTAGGGCAACAGTAAGATCGGACGCGTCTGCTTTTACTGATGTCCGGCGGTCGGAGCTGAATCCGTCAGACCCGGACACATCGTTGGGCAAGGTCTCCCTTGTCTGAGGTTTTTACACTCCCGATACGGGCATTTGCGCTTATGAAATCCATGCACATTGCCGCCAGCTGCGAGCTGGTCACCCGCTTGTCCACCCACCGTCGCGTTGTGGCGCTGGACAGTACCGATTTTACCGATGTGGCGGCAGTCGTCATCTCCGTGGCCGACAGTCGCAGCGGCATCCTTACTCTCCTCAGGCGTAGCGGATTTAACCTGCCGGTCTACCTGCTGAGTGAGACGGCGGTCGACAAGCCGGAGGGGGTGCAGGCGGTGATCGCCGGTAAAGATCAGGAGTGGCTGGAGCTGGAGGCGGCGGCCTGTGATTATGAAGCGCGTCTGCTGCCGCCGTTTTTCAATACCCTGACCCAGTACGTCGAGATGGATAACAGCACCTTTGCCTGTCCGGGGCATCAGCACGGGGCGTTTTTCAAAAAGCACCCTGCAGGCCGTCAGTTCTATGACTTTTTTGGCGAAAATGTCTTTCGCGCCGACATGTGCAACGCCGATGTGAAATTAGGCGATCTGCTGATCCACGAAGGATCGGCCAAGCACGCGCAGAAGTTCGCTGCGAAGGTGTTCAACGCGGATAAAACCTACTTCGTCCTCAACGGCACCTCGGCGGCCAACAAAGTCGTGACCAACGCGCTGTTGACCCGCGGCGATCTGGTGCTGTTCGATCGCAACAACCACAAGTCAAACCATCACGGGGCGCTGATCCAGGCGGGGGCGACGCCTGTTTACCTGGAAGCCGCGCGCAATCCGTTCGGCTTTATCGGCGGCATTGACGAGCGCTGCTTTGATGAGCATTACCTGCGGGATCTCATCCGCGAAGCGGCGCCTGAGAAAGCCAATGCCTCCCGCCCGTTTCGTCTGGCGGTGATCCAGCTGGGGACCTACGACGGCACGGTCTATAACGCCCGCCAGGTGGTGGATAAGATCGGCCACCTCTGCGATTACATCCTGTTCGACTCGGCGTGGGTGGGCTATGAGCAGTTTATCCCAATGATGGCCGACTGCTCGCCGCTGCTGCTGGAGCTGACCCCCGACGATCCGGGTATTTTTGTCACCCAGTCCGTGCACAAGCAGCAGGCCGGCTTCTCACAGACGTCGCAGATCCATAAAAAGGATAACCATCTGCGCGGCCAGGCGCGTTTCTGTCCGCACAAGCGGCTGAATAACGCCTTTATGCTGCATGCCTCCACCAGCCCGTTCTATCCGCTGTTTGCCGCGCTGGACGTCAACGCCAAAATTCATGAAGGTGAGAGCGGCCGCCGCCTGTGGGCCGAGTGTGTGGCGCTGGGCATTGAGGCGCGCAAAGCGATCATCGCCAACTGCAAGATGATCCAGCCCTTTATTCCGCCAGTGGTGGCGGGGCGTCCATGGCAGGATCACCCGACCGAGGCGATCGCCCGGGAGCGCCGCTTCTTCAGCTTCGAACCCGACGCGCGCTGGCATGGTTTTGAAGGCTACGCGGACGACCAGTATTTTGTCGACCCGTGCAAACTGTTGCTGACCACCCCGGGCATTGACGCTGAAAGTGGGGAGTACAGTGAGTTTGGCATCCCGGCAACCATTCTGGCGCATTATCTGCGTGAAAACGGCATCGTGCCGGAGAAGTGCGATCTCAACTCGATTCTGTTCCTGCTGACGCCGGCGGAGAGCGCCGAAAAAATGGCGCAGCTGGTGGCGATGCTGGGGCAGTTTGAACAGCATATTGAAGCGGATACGCCGCTGGCCGATGTGTTGCCGACCATCTATAACAAATATCCGGTGCGTTATCGCGACTATACCCTGCGCGAGCTGTGCCAGGAGATGCACGATCTGTACGTTAGCTTTGACGTGAAGAGCCTGCAAAAAGAGATGTTCCGTAAACGGAGCTTCCCAAGGGTGGTGATGAATCCCCAGGATGCCAACCACGAGTTTATTCGCGGCAACGTTGAGCTGGTGCGTCTGAGCGAGGCGGAAGGCCGCGTCGCGGCGGAGGGGGCGCTGCCGTATCCGCCGGGCGTGCTGTGCGTGGTGCCCGGCGAGGTCTGGGGCGGCGCCGTGCTGCGCTATTTCCTCGCGCTGGAGGAGGGGGTCAATATGCTGCCTGGCTTCTCGCCGGAGCTGCAGGGGGTTTACAGCGAGACGGATCCGGACGGCATTAAGCGGCTGTATGGCTACGTGCTGAAGGGATAAAAAAACGCCCCGCCGAACAGGCGGGGCGTTTTACTTTTGCCGATCACACGCTCTGCTGGGCGGCGGTCGGTTGTCTGACGTGTTTGTATTTGAACAGCGCCACGAAGGCAAAGGCCAGCACCAGCGAATAGCCGGCGAAAATCAGCCACACGCTCTGCCAGTCAGTGATCCCCTCGACGGTAAAGTGTTCGACGACTTTGCCGCTCACCATCCCGCCGAGAATACAGCCGAAGCCGTTGGTCATCATCAGGAACATCCCCTGAGCGCTGGCGCGGATTTCCGGGCGCACCTCTTTCTCAACGAACACCGAACCGGAGATGTTAAAGAAGTCGAAGGCGCAGCCGTAGACGATCATCGACAGCACCAGCAGTACAGTGCCGAACGGCGTCGGGTCGCCAAAGGCGAACAGGCCGAAGCGCAGCATCCACGCCACAATACTGATAAGCATCACGTTCTTAATGCCGTAGCGGCTAAGGAAGAATGGGATGGTCAGGATAAACAGCGTTTCGGAAATCTGCGAAATCGACATCAGCACTGACGCGTGCTCGACGATAAAGCTGCCGGCAAACAGCGGATCTTTATCGAAGCTGTGCAGGAAGGTGTTACCGAACATGTTAGTGATTTGCAGCTCGGCGCCGAGCATCATCGAGAAGATAAAGAAGATAGCCATACGCTTGTTTTTAAACAGCGCAAAAGCGTTCAGGCCGAGCATCTCCGTCCAGCTTTGATTGCGCTGGGCGTTGGCGACCGGAATATGCGGCAGCGTCAGGGTGAACAGAGTCAGCAGGACCGACAGCGTCGCGCCAATGTACAGCTGCATATGGCTCAGTTCAAAGCCGGAGAAGCTCACGCCCCACATGGCGAGGATAAAGCCGATGGTGCCCCAGATACGAATTGGCGGGAAATCGGTGACAATATCCAGCCCCGCCGACTGCAGGCGGTAGTAGGAGATGGTATTGATCAAGCCAAGCGTCGGCATATAGGCCAGCGAGTTAAGCAGGATCACGAGGAACATCTCGCCCGGCGTGGTGACCTGCGCCGCGAGGTACAGCGTTAACGCGCCGACCAGGTGGCAGATGGCGTATACCCATTTGGCGCTGATCCACTTATCGGCGACGATGCCGAGCAGCGTCGGCATCAACACCGCGGCGATACCGAGCGAGCTATACACTGCGCCGATTGCCGCGCCGTCAAACTTCAGCGTGACAAACATGTACGAGCCAAGCGTGGTGAGCCAGCTCCCCCAAAGGCAGAACTGCAGGAACGACAGTATTTTGAGCTGCAGCTTAAGATTCATGTAGTTATCCTCACGAATGTGGGCTTGTTATGTTTTTAAAATAACATTAATCCCGTTATTTTGATGCGATTCTATCATTCACTAGCTTAATGCTTCTGTTAACTGCCGCAGAAAACCGAAAGATATTACAGAGTATGGCGGAGAATAAGCGCGGCCTCAGCGCGGGGCTGAGGCCGGAGTCGGGAGGAGGGCTATTTACGGCGGTAGCTTTTCTGCGCCGTATTAACTTTGTACAGATAGCGGCGCGATTCCGCCGACGGATGGCGGGTGGTCAGCGTCTGGTAGACGTCCCCTGGCGCCATGCTGTTGATAATATTGGCCGCCTGCACTTTATCGCTGGAGAAGACCCGCAGTACGCTGCCGGCGCCGCCGTTATAGGCAGTGATCACCGCGTAGCGACGCGAGGTGGGGTTATCGATGCCGGCGAGGTAAACATTGTTCAGCATCGCCAGGTAGGCGGTACCGGTGTCGATATTATTCGCCGGGTCAAACAGATAGCTGCGGCTTGGCAGGCCGGATTTACCCTGGGAGCGGAAGACGTCTCTGCCGGCGCTGTGCTGGACCACCTGCATCAGCCCCATGGCGTCGGCATGGCTGACCGCATAGGGGTTAAAGGAGGATTCGGTCTGCATAATCGCGAGGATCAGCGACTCATCAACCCCATACTTACGCGAGGCCTGACGCACCATGCCGAGGTATTTATGCGCACGTTTGTCGAGGTGGTTCGGCACCAGGTTAATGGTGATGCTGTAGACCACGCGCAGGCCGTTGTTGCGGCTCTTCAGACGGGTTTGCAGCAGATAGTCGGCAAAGCGCGCGGCGCGCCACTCCCAGCGAATCGACGCCCCGGTGTTATCCACCACCTGGCCATAGAGGAACGGCTCTTTGGAGATCTGGATGTCATCGACATCGGAATAGAGGTCAATGGAGTTGGGGTCATCGCCCATCAACAGGGTTTTGACGATC
This sequence comes from Klebsiella sp. 28, assembly GCF_018223905.1. Classification (NCBI taxonomy): domain Bacteria; kingdom Pseudomonadati; phylum Pseudomonadota; class Gammaproteobacteria; order Enterobacterales; family Enterobacteriaceae; genus Klebsiella; species Klebsiella sp. 28. The sequence continues at coordinate 15,168 of NZ_JAGRQY010000009.1, read as the reverse complement.
GCCTGGCGCAGACGTCCGCGAGGGTCGGTGCCGGCAATGGTCTCGACGGTGATCGTCCCTTCATCGAAGTTGATGTGGCTGCGGGTTTGATACTGGTCGGTGTACTTGACGTAGTCCTTTGGCCCGGCGAGCAGGACTTCGTTGTACCCCCAAATGTTCTCGATGTTGTGGGCGAACTGGCCCATCAAAATATCGAATCCGTTCGTGTCCTTGACCCAGGCCTCGTTGTATTCGGCGCCTTTTTTATTGGAGCTGGAACACGAAACGAGCAACGGCGCAATCAGCGCGAGCGCTAAGTATTTTTTCATCATTCCGGGCGTGCGTGTTGTGTTTGTTTTTTTAAAGGCCGCAGGGCCCTTACTGTTTTTCCGGCGGCGTGTAGCCTTCGATGTGCACGTCTTTCCCTTCAAACAGGAACTGCACCATCTCCTGCTCAAGCAGTTTGCGGTGCTCCGGGTTCATCATGCTGAGCTTTTTCTCGTTGATCAGCATGGTCTGCTTGTGCTGCCACTGCGCCCAGGCTTCTTTGGAGATTTCGTTGTAAATACGCTTTCCGAGCTCGCCCGGATACAGCTGGAAATCCTGGCCGTCCGCTTCACGCTGCAGGAAGGTACAAAAAATGGTTCTGCTCATAATTAATCCTCTTTGATAGCCGAAAAATTTATACCGGCGCTCCGGCTTTTAGCTGTTGCAACAAGCGCTCCACGGGGGCCGCCAGACCGACCGACGGCGGCTGCGCTAAGTTATACCAGAGTGCGTTGCCTTCATCCATGCATGCGCCAGATGAGTGCACTGTAAGCCACATCGGCACAATATCCAGGTGGAAATGACTGAAAGTGTGGCGAAAAGCGGTTAATTGCGTCAGATTATCGGCCTTAATCTGGCGCTGCGCCAGCCACTCGCGTAGCTCCGCTTCGTCTGCAAACTGCGGAAAACAGAACAACCCGCCCCACAGACCCACCGGCGGACGCTGGGAAAGAAACACCTCGTCGCCGTGCTGCATCAGCAGGAAGTAGCCGGTGCGTTCCGGGAGGGTCTGCTTCGGTTTTTTGCCCGGGTATTCCGCCCATGAATGGTTCGCGTAGGCCACGCAGCCGTTGCTCAGCGGACACAGCTCGCACTTCGGCTTCGAGCGGGTGCAAACCATTGCCCCGAGATCCATCATCGCCTGGTTGAAGCGCTCGACGCCCTCTGCCGGGGTGACCTCTTCGCTGATGTCCCACAGCCGTTTTTCCACCTCTTTTTTCCCCGGCCAGCCGCTGACAGCATAGCAGCGGGCGAGCACGCGCTTCACGTTGCCGTCGAGAATCGGATAATGCTGACCGAGCGAAAGGGATAAAATCGCCCCCGCCGTTGAGCGCCCGACGCCGGGCAGCGCCGCCACTTCGTCAAAGGTCCGGGGGAATTCCCCGCCGTGCAGTGTGGCGACTTGCTGTGCGGCTTTATGTAAGTTGCGCGCCCGCGCGTAGTAGCCCAGACCGGTCCACAGATGCAGCACTTCATCCAGCGGCGCGTTGGCGAGATCCACCACCGTGGGGAAACGCGCCATAAAGCGTTCAAAATAGGGGATTACCGTGGTCACCTGGGTTTGTTGCAACATCACTTCGGAGAGCCATACTTTGTAGGGCGTCTTGGCGATTTGCCAGGGCAGGGTTTTACGCCCGTATTTGTCGTACCAGTCCAGAACCTGGGCTGAAAATTGCGTGGCGAGAAAAGTCAAAGCTACGGCTCCGGGATCGCGATTACAGGGGGGCAGATTGCAGCATAAGGGCGAGTGGCTGTAAACCCTTGCATCCGCCGGGTAACTTTGGATAATGCCCGTTTTCCGAACACATTCACAAGCAGACCAAACTTTTATGAAAAACGACGTCATCTCTCCGGAATTCGATGAAAACGGTCGCCCGCTGCGCCGTATTCGTAGCTTCGTCCGTCGCCAGGGCCGCCTGACGAAAGGGCAGCAGCATGCGCTGGATAACATTTGGCCGGTGATGGGCGTTGAATTCAACGATGCGCCGCTCGATTTCGCCGCCCTGTTTGGCCGTGACGCGCCGGTCACCTTAGAAATTGGCTTCGGGATGGGCGCCTCGCTGGTGGCGATGGCGAAAGCCAAACCGGAACAGAATTTCCTCGGCATTGAAGTACACTCCCCGGGCGTTGGCGCTTGTCTGGCTTCTGCGGAAGAAGAAGGCGTACAAAACCTGCGCGTAATGTGTCACGATGCAGTGGAAGTGCTACATACCATGATCCCGGATAACTCGCTGAATATGGTGCAACTGTTTTTCCCTGATCCGTGGCATAAAGCGCGTCATAATAAACGTCGTATCGTGCAGCCGCCTTTCGCTGAGCTGGTGAAAAGCAAGCTGAAGCTCGGCGGCGTCTTCCATATGGCGACCGACTGGGAAGCTTATGCCGTGCATATGCTGGAAGTCATGTCCTCGCTGGAAGGCTATCGTAACCAGTCGGCAAGCAACGATTACGTACCGCGCCCGGAATCGCGCCCGGTAACCAAATTTGAACAGCGTGGCCATCGTCTCGGCCACGGCGTATGGGACTTAATGTTCGAGAGGGTGAAATAATGGCCAAGAATCGTAGCCGTCGTCTGCGTAAAAAAATGCATATCGATGAGTTTCAGGAGTTAGGCTTCTCCGTCGCCTGGCGTTTCCCGGAAGGGACCAGCGAAGAGCAGATCGACCAGACGGTCAACGATCTGATCGAAGAGGTGATAGAGCCGAACAAGCTGGCCTTCGACGGCAGCGGTTATCTCTCCTGGGAAGGGCTCATCTGCATGCAGGAGATTGGTAAGTGCACTGAAGAGCATCAGGCTATCGTACGCAAATGGCTGGAAGCGCGTAAGTTAGAGGATGTGCGCACCAGCGAACTTTTTGACGTCTGGTGGGACTAAGTTTGACAAGGGTCGGCAATTGCCGGCCCGTTTTGTCTTAAGGGAGTTTTATGATGCGTAAAACGCTGCTGGCGGTGGCGCTCTCCGTCACCGCTTTGTCTGCCCATGCGGACTACCAGTGTAGCGTCACGCCGCGTGACGATGTGATCCTCAGCCCGCAGCAGGTGCAGGTGAAAGGGGAAAACGGCGATCTGGTGATAAAGCCGGACGGCAATCTGACCTTTAACGGCAAGGCCTATGCGCTCAGCGCCGCCCAGCGCGAACAGGCGCAGGATTATCAGGCCAGCCTGCGCAGCAGCCTGCCGTGGATTGACGAAGGCGCGCGTTCGCGAGTCGAAAAAAGCCGCAAGGCGCTGGATAAAATCATTACCGAACAGGTTGGCGCCAACAGCAGCATGCACGGTCGCCTGACCAAACTGGATGCGCAGCTGAAAGAACAGATGAACCGCATTATCGAACGTCGCAGCGATGGCCTGACTTTCCACTATAAAGCTATCGACCAGGTACGCGCCGATGGCCAGCAGCTGGTGAATCAGGCGATGGGCGGCATTCTGCAGGACAGCATTAACGAGATGGGGGCGAAAGCGGTGCTCAAAGGCGGCGGTAATCCGCTACAGGGCATTCTCGGCAGCCTCGGCGGCCTGCAAACGGCGATTCAGGAGGAATGGAAAAACCAGGAGGCCGATTTCCAGCAGTTTGGTAAGGACGTCTGCAGCCGGGTGGTATCGCTGGAGGACAGCCGCAAAGCGCTGGTTGGCTCGCTGAAATAATGCCATGGCGGTCCGCTTCCCGGCAGGACCGCCGCAGCGTTTACTCGTTCAGAAACAACTCAAGCAGGGAATTCAGGAACAGCTTACCGTGCTCGGTAATCTGCCAGTTCTGCTCGTCTTCCTGCAGGTAGCCCTGGGCTATCGCCGCGTCCAGCTGCGGGCGGATCGCCGCTTCCTCAAGTCCGGTATAGCGGCTAAATTCAGCGCGCGGCGCGGCCTCCAGCAGGCGAAAACGGTTCATAAAGAACTCAAACGGTTTATCCGCTTCTTCCACATCATGCTGACGCTCAAGGTAACGGCCTTCCATATACCCGCGCGGGTGGCGGGTTTTGGCGGTTCGCAGAATGCGTCCGTCAGGGAAGGTGATCTTGCCGTGCGCGCCGCAGCCGATGCCGAGGTAGTCGCCAAAGCGCCAGTAGTTGAGATTATGCTGACACTGGAAGCCTGGCTTAGCATAGGCGGACGTCTCGTACTGCTGATAGCCGGCGGCGCTCAGCAGCTGATGCCCCTGCTCGAAAATATCCCATAGCGCGTCGTCATCCGGCAGCACCGGCGGCCGGGAGCCGAACAAGGTGTTCGGCTCAATGGTCAGCTGGTACCACGACAGGTGCGGCGGGTTGAGGGCAATCGCCTGACGCAGATCGTCCAGCGCCTCCTCCAGCGACTGGTCCGGCAGACCGTGCATCAGGTCGAGGTTGAAGCTGCGCAAGCCGAGGCCGCTGGCGAGACGTGCTGCGCGCTTGGCCTCCTCCGGGCCGTGGATCCGCCCCAGGCGCTGGAGCTTCGGTTCGCTAAAGCTTTGTACGCCGATGGAGATGCGGTTCACCCCGGCGCGCTGATAATCAACGAAGCGATCGGCCTCCACGGTACCCGGGTTGGCTTCCATGGTGATTTCCGCCCCGGCGGCCAGCGGCAGGCAGGCGCGGACGCCATCCAGCAGGGTTTGCATGGCCGGGCCGGACAGCAGGCTCGGCGTTCCGCCGCCGATAAAAATAGTGCCTATTTCCCGTCCCTGGGCATATTGCGCATCAGCCTGCAGATCGTTCAGCAGATGCTGGACGTAGTCATCATGCGGCACCTCGCCTTTCAGCGCATGCGAATTAAAATCACAGTACGGGCATTTCTGCACGCACCAGGGAATATGGATATAGAGACTCAGCGGCGGCAAATTAGCCATTACGTAATGCTTCCAGTAACAGTTTCAGCGCCTGCCCGCGATGGGAAATGGCGCTCTTTTCTTCACGGCTCAGTTCGGCCGCGGTTTTCCCTTCTGACGGGACGAAGAAGATCGGGTCGTAACCGAAGCCGCCATGACCGGCGGCTTGTCGGATGATTACCCCAGGCCAGCTGCCGTGGCACACCAGCGGCGTGGGATCCTCGGCATGGCGCAGATAGACCAGCACGCAGTGGAACTGGGCCTGACGCTGGTCGTCCGGCACGTCCTTTAACGCGTCGAGCAGCTTCTCAAGATTCTGCTGGTCGCTGGCATCGACGCCGGAATAGCGGGCGGAGTAAATACCCGGCGCGCCGCCAAGAGCATCGACGGCCAGACCGGAATCGTCAGCGATGGCCGGCAGGCCGGTGATCTGCGCCGCGTGGCGCGCTTTCAGAATCGCGTTTTCAATGAAGGTCAGGCCGGTCTCTTCCGCAGAGTCCACGCCCAGCTCGGTCTGAGCGACGATATCGAGACCAAAATCTTCCAGCAGCGAGGCCAGTTCGCGCACTTTTCCGGCGTTACCGGTAGCGAGGACGACTTTTTGCATGATAAATCCTGTTTATTCAGTTAGCGCCGCGACCGCAGTCGGGATCTGTTGTGGGGCGATGATTTTAACTTGCTTATGGCGGCCCAGCTTGCCTTTTTCAATCAGTACCTGGCTTTTGGCGACGCGGAACTGTTTGGCGAGAAATTTCACCAGGTGGGCATTGGCCTGGCCATCAACGGGCGGGGCGGTAATGGCGACTTTAAGCTCGTCGCCATGTACGCCCACGATGCTATCGCGGCTGGCCTTAGGCTGAATGTACAGCCTCAGCACCAGCCCGTCAGCGCAGGTTTCAACGGCACTCATAGCGCCATCCACAGCCCCGGCAGCAGTACATTACCGGTGGCCTGCAGCACTTCGGCAATGCCCATATTGATTACGTACAACAGCAATACCAGCACCATCGGCGAGAAATCGATACCGCCCATCGACGGCAGCAGGTTGCGGATAGGGCGCAGCAGCGGGTCCGCCAGCTGCATCAGCACATACTCCACCGGGCTACGGCCTTGGCTGACCCAGCTCATGATCGCCATCAATAGCAGTACCCAGAAGATCAACGAGCCGATGGTTTTCAGCAGAATAAGCAGAGCGGAGATCCAGATGATCGGCTGGAAGGTGATCACCATAAACAGCACGATCGCTTTGATGACGCAGAGAATAAATGCCACCAGCAGCGAGGCGCTGTCAATCGGCCCCATTGCCGGGATAATCCGGCGCAGCGGTCCGACAATCGGCTGCGTGGCTTTCACCACAAACTGCGAAAACGGGTTGTAAAAGTCGCAGCGCGCCCACTGCATCCAGACGCGTAACAACACGACCATCGTGTAAAGCTCAATGACCGTTGAAAGTAGGAAAGTCAACGTCTTCATGGCGTTCCTCAGATTCCTTATTATTTGCTGTAGTCGCGCGCACCAAAAATGGCTGTACCGATGCGCACCATCGTGCTTCCCGCCGCGATTGCGGCTTCCATATCGTCCGACATTCCCAGAGACAACGTATCGACCGTGGGGTACCGCGTTTTTAATCGCGCAAATGCTACCGCCATTTGCCGGGCGACGGCAAACTGCCTTACATATTCTGACTCAGGCGCGGGGATGGCCATCAGGCCGCGCAGTTCCAGATGAGGTAACTCAGCGATCTCCGCCGCTAAGCCGTCGAGCGCTTCCAGCGGGATGCCGGATTTGCTCTGCTCATCGCTGATGTTAATTTGAATCAGCACCTTCAGCGGCGGCAAATGCGCCGGGCGCTGCTCGTTCAGGCGGGTGGCGATTTTCAGCCGATCGACGGTGTGGCACCAGTCAAAATGCTCTGCCACCAACCGGCTTTTGTTGGACTGCAGGGGGCCAATAAAGTGCCACTGCAGCCCGCTGACGCCAGCCTGCTGGAAATGGTTAATCTTCTCCACGCCCTCCTGGACGTAGTTTTCACCAAATGCCCGCTGGCCTGCCGCAATGGCTTCTTCGATCGCGCTCGCAGGTTTCGTTTTACTCACTGCAAGCAATGTCACTTCTTCTGGCGCACGCCCGCATCGGGCGGCAGCACCGGAGATTTTGTCCCGGACCTGTGCCAGGTTATGCGCAATATCGTTCATATTCCGAGGATGAGTTATGAAGCTGGAAGAAATCGTAGCCCTTAGTGTAAAGCATAATGTCTCCGATCTACACCTGTGCAATTCCGCCGCACCGCGCTGGCGGCGGCAGGGCAGGCTGCAGCCCGCGCCCTTTCCCGCGCCGGATATTGCAAATTTACTCAACGACTGGCTCGATGCCGCACAGTTACTGCACTGGCAGGAACACGGCCAGATTGACTTTGCGCTGACCCTGGCCTGCGGTGCGCGGCTGCGCGCCAGCGCCTTCGCCCATACGCGTGGGATATCGCTGGTGCTGCGCCTCCTTCCTGAACAGTGCCCGCGTCTGGACACGCTCGGCGCCCCGCCTGCGCTGAGCGAACTGCTGGCGGAAGAGAGTGGTTTGCTGTTGGTCACCGGAGCGACGGGCAGCGGCAAGTCGACCACCCTGGCGGCAATGGTGGGGCACCTCAATCAGCATCTTGATGGCCATATTCTGACGCTTGAAGATCCGGTGGAATTTATTCATCACAGCGAGCGCTGTCTGATCCAGCAGCGGGAAGTTGGCCGTCACTGTCCTTCGTTCGCCGCGGCGCTCCGCGTGGCGCTGCGCCAGGATCCGGATGTGATCCTGCTCGGGGAGCTACGCGATAGCGAAACCATTCGCCTGGCGTTAACCGCGGCGGAGACCGGGCACCTGGTAATGGCGACATTACATACCCGCGGCGCGGCGCCGGCGGTGGAGAGATTGATCGATGTCTTTCCGGCGGAGGAGAAAGATCAGGTTCGTAGCCAGCTTGCCGGAAGCCTGTGCGCGGTGCTGGCGCAAAAATTGTTACCTGCACGTCAGGGCGGGAGAGTTGCGCTATACGAGCTTCTGGTCAACACGCCAGCGGTGGCGAATTTGATCCGTGAAGGAAAAGTACATCAATTGCCTGGTGTGATGCAGACCGGGATGCAGGCCGGAATGTTGACCTTTACCCAGAGTTTTCAGCAACGTGTCGCTGCAGGCGCGCTATAAGATGAGAAAGAGATTGATATGACAGGTTAAATGATATGTTAGATGAATGTTTATTTGTTGTTTATTAATATTATTTGGTAATACAAATAACTTTTGATTATAAATTCAAATAACACATTCAGATTAGATATGTCGACAGTGAATACGCATTTCCAGGAAAAAAGTTTGATTATCTTTTGACAGCTTTGAGTCATTCGATTTATGCTGTTTGTGGGAATAGGATGATTCTCATGGAATAACGTTTCAGTTTGTAAATTACCTTGGTGATTTATAAATTCACGACTGTTTGTATCTTTTTTTATTCATTTAACCACCATGGCGGTGGGTAACAGCTAAGGAGAGTTTTAAGTGATTAATTTAAATGGAAATTCATCATCTTCTCGTCAGGTAACCTTTATTACCCACCCGTCTATTCAAAGCAAAGCCTTTGCTAGCTATCTGAGCGAAACCCTGATGGCACCGGTGGTTTTACAAAATATTAATAAACCGCTGGCGCAGCGTTTGGCAAAAGATTCTGTAATATTATTTGATATTGCAGTGTCAAATAAGAAATTAAACGGGGTGTGGCGGGATATTATTCGCCTGCAGGCAGATAATCCTCGTTTGTTGATTATTAATAGCGCACAAAAGTATGAGCTATACGAAATGGCGCAGTGGCCGGCTTTATATGGCGTGTTCCGTCATGACGATGATGAATCGCGCTTAATTGAGGGCGTTAAGGCCGTGCTGAACGGCGAGCAGACGGCTGAATTGAGCGTGATGCACCCGGCGATGTACGCTGCGGACCATGCATCGACTCCAGTAGAGAACTCGCCGCTGACCGAGCGGGAATGCGAGATCCTCAACGAACTACGCTGCGGCGCGACGAACCTGGATATCGCCCGCGCGCTGTTTATCAGCGAGAACACGGTGCGGACGCACCTGTACAATGTGTTTCGTAAACTGAGCGTGAAAAATCGCACCCAGGCGGTGAGCTGGGCTAACGAACATCTGCGCCACTAAGCGGGTAAACGTGCGCCGTCAGCGGTCCGCCGGCGGCGCAGGAGGGCAGAGCTTAAAAGCTCTGCTCGAAGTAGCTTTCCAGTATGACTACGGCAGAGGCCGAATCGACGCTGCCTTTATTCAGCGCCCGGTAGCCGCCGTGTTCAAACAGGCCCGCGCGGGCCTCAACCGTACTCAGTCGTTCATCGTGGAGAAGGATCGCGACGCCAAAGCGGCCATGAATTTTATTGGCGAAATTACGCGCGCGCGCCGTCAGCGGTTGCTCGGTGCCGTCCATATTGAGCGGCAGGCCGACGATTACCGCCTCAGGCTGCCACTCTTTAAGCAGTTTTTCGATGACGTTCCAGTCCGGTTTACCGTCCTGCGCCTTCAGCGCCGGTAATGGTCGTGCGGTCGCGGTGATGCGTTGTCCCACCGCCACGCCGATGCTTTTGGTGCCAAAGTCAAAGCCGAGAAAGGTTCCGCTCATCACGCATGCCCCGCGACGCCTGGCATCGTCACAATGTCGATACCAATCAGTTTAGCCGCCTCGCGCCAGCGATCGGCGATCGGCGTACGGAAAAGAATATTCTGATCCGCCGGGGCGGTGAGCCAGGCATTATCTAAAATCTCCTGCTCCAGCTGCCCTTTCTCCCACGAAGAGTAGCCCAACGCAACCAGCACGTTGCCCGGCTGCCGATCGGTACCTAAGGTTTCAAGAACATCCCGCGAGGTGGTAATCACCGTGTTATCCGAGATGCGAATGCTCGAGGAAAAGTCAGAGGGCGGGGTATGCAAAATGAAGCCGCGGTCTTCCGCCAGCGGGCCTCCCAGCATCACCGGTTTATCCAGACGGATCTCTGGATTGCGCGGCTCCGGGACAATTTTGAGCTTCTCAAGGATCCCTTCCACCTGCAGATTTTCCAGCGGCTTATTGATAATAATGCCCATGGCACCCTCGTCGTTGTACTCGCAGATATAGACTACGGAGCGGCGGAAAATGGGGTCCTGAAGCGCGGGCATGGCAATCAGAAAGTGATGCTGTAAATTCATTGTCAGAGGTTCGTTCCTGGTTCAAAAAAGCAACACCCAGTATGCGGGCAAAGTAGAATGGTGTCGATGCACTTTATCTGGCTGGCGCCCGAGTGGCGTCAGGCTGGCAACGTTTCACGAGCGCGGTAATCCGCGCTCGCTGCGCCAAAAGCGGACGTTGGTCCGCCGTCGTGCTTATTTATCGATACGTCTTTCGATAGCGTCCATCAGCATACCGGTGATCGAAATATCCGGGAAGGCGGCTTCGATTTCGCGTACGCAGGTGGGGCTGGTGACGTTAATTTCCGTCAGACGGTCGCCGATGATATCCAGGCCGACGAAGATAAGGCCTTTGGCCTTCAGCGTCGGGCCGACGCGGCGGGCGATTTCCCAGTCGCTTTCGGTCAACGGGCGGGCTTCGCCGCGGCCGCCGGCGGCCAGATTGCCGCGGGTCTCGCCACCCTGCGGAATTCGAGCCAGGCAGTAAGGCACGGGCTCTCCATCCACTACCAACACGCGCTTGTCGCCATCTTTAATGGCCGGCAGATAGTTCTGCGCCATGCAGTAGCGGCTGCCCAGTTCGGTCAGCGTCTCGGCAATCACCCCAAGGTTTGGATCGCCGGCTTTAACACGGAAAATAGAGGCGCCGCCCATGCCGTCGAGCGGTTTCATGATGATATCGCCGTGCTTTTCCCAGAAGGCTTTCAGCTGGGCTTTATTGCGGGTGACCAACGTTTCCGGAGTCAGTTCAGAGAACCAGGCGGTGAACAGCTTCTCGTTACAGTCGCGCAGACTCTGCGGCTTGTTGACGATAAGCGTGCCTTTCTCTTCCGCTCGCTCCAGGATGTAGGTGGCATAAATAAATTCGGTATCAAACGGCGGATCCTTACGCATCAGGATGACGTCAAGGTCCGCAAGCGGCAGATCCTGCTCGCCGGTGAAGTCATACCATTTATCGTAGTTCTGTTCGACGCTCAGCGTGCGCGTCCGGGCGCGGGCTTCGCCGTTGATCAAATAGAGGTCGTTCATCTCCATATAATGGAGTTCATAGCCGCGACGCTGCGCCTCCAGCAACATAGCGAAGCTGGTGTCTTTCTTGATGTTGATGGTTGCGATGGGATCCATCACGATGCCGAGCTTGATCATGGTTCTTCTCCGTTAACGCCTCAACCTAAGTCGCCAAAACGCACCTGTAGGGCGGTGATGGCGGTGAGCGCAGTAGTCTCTGTACGCAGAACGCGCGGTCCCAACAGGATATCAGTAAACTGGTATTGCGCGGTCATCGCTATCTCTTCAGCCGACAGCCCGCCTTCCGGGCCAATCAGCAGACGGACGCGTTCAACCGGCAGCGGCAGCGTGTTAATGCTGGCGCTGGCGCGCGGGTGCAGGTTGAGCTTCAGCCCGCTGTCCTGCTCGGCGCACCACGCCTCCAGCTGCATCGCCGGACATATTTCCGGTACCACGTTACGACCGCTCTGTTCGCAGGCGGCAATAGCGATTTTCTGCCACTGCTGGATCTTTTTCTGCAAACGTTCGGCATCCAGTTTAACGCCGCAGCGCTCGGAAAACAGTGGCGTTATGAGGCTTACCCCGAGTTCGATCGATTTCTGGATGGTGAATTCCATTTTTTCGCCGCGGGACATCACCTGGCCTAAATGGATATGCAGCGGCGATTCCCGATCGTCAGGTTCGCCACTGAGTACCTCAACCGTAACGTTTTTCTTACCGGCCTCGGTGATGACCGCGTCAAACACCTGGTTACTGCCGTCAAAAAGCTGTAGGTGCTGACCGGCGGTCATGCGCAGGACGCGGCCGACGTGGTTGGCCGCGTCATCGCTCAGCGCGATCTGGCTGCCGACAATGAGGCGTTCTGGATGATGGATGCGAGGAATGCGCATGCTTGATATTCCGTTCGTTGCGCAGATGCCAGCTTCCCGCCATCGGGCGGGAAGCACAGGGCTGCAAATTAACAATTGCCGCTAGTGTAGGTTAGCTCTTTTGCGCCTGGCAAGCCTGCTGGACATACGGATTATGGTTGCCCTGCACTTTCGCGATGCGCTCATCACGTTCACATTCCCAGGCGGTGACCGGGTACTGTTTATTCCAGGCGGTAAACAGCTGAGTTTGCTGGCGGGAAAGATTCAGCTGATAGCGGTCGCGCATATAGAAGTAGGTGCGGGCGATGGCGCCGCGAGCGCGGGCAGGGGGCTCGGCGATTTTATCTTTAAAATCGACCTTCATGGTGCACTGGCCGTACTGGCCTTCACCGCCGTTCCACTGGCTGTACATAAAGTTGCCGCGATCGCCATTCACTTCTCCCACCGCCGGCTGCAGGTTGTGCATATCGCTTTCCATCTTGCGGTATTCCGGATCTTTGGCGCAGTTTTTACGTCCACCCTCCTGCCAGCACTGACGCTGATGCCCGAACTGCCATGCCGGCACTACGTGCTCCCATTCAACCCGGCTGGCGCGGTTCTCATTTTTACGCACTTTATAGCCGCAGGATTCCAAATCGATAACGCCTTTTTTCCCCTGCCAGTCGATTTTACAGCCGCAATAAAAATCGCCCGGAACGTCGGCATTCACTTTGACGCCAGCGGCTTTGGCCTGGGAAAAACTATTAATACCAGCGGCCGCAAGCGGACCACTGACTGCCGCGCTCAATACCGCTACGGCTAAAACATGCATACGGGACATCGTTAACTCCGTGTCAAAACGAGCCCGCAACGTAGCGAATGAGGGTGCCGGATGCAATCAGTCAGATCAGAAAGTTTCTAATTAATTCCGATGGTTATTTTTCAGCCACCAGCAGATCGCCGCAGCGAACGCAGCGGTAGGTGGCCTCGCCGCGTACCACCCGGTTATGGCGACGGACGGTGAGCTGGTGCTGCTGACAGCGACAGCGATAGGGGAAGGTGTTCTGGCGGACCGAAGCGAGTTCAAAGCGGTGGGTGCGACGCGCGGGAACGCCAAGGACGCTCTCCATCATCCATTTCCACTCTTTCCCGTGCGGCGCGACGCGGCCGAAATGCTGCCAGACCAGCAGGTGCGCCAGCTCATGCGGCACCACTTCATCGATAAACTCCCGCTGATTTTCCAGCAGCAGCACCGGGTTTAAACGAATTTCGTTTTTCTCCAGCCAGGCGGTGCCGGCGGAAGTACCACGCTGCTGGTAGACCAGCGTCGGTTCCGCATAGCGGCGTTCCAGCTTGCGATTCGCATTGGCGAGATGTTCCCGCAGGCTGCGCATGACGGCCTGCTGAATAGCGATGGGAATACGGGGCGTTTTCATAGCGCCAGAGGATAGTGCGGCGGAGGGGGGAGAGCAAGAGGAAGCTTCCTCCCGGGATGGGAGGAAGCTCAGGAAGGTTAATCGCGGGCACCGATCTCGCGCAGTGGACGACCCTGCATCAGGTTACGTTCAATATGTTCCAGCGAGACGTTTTTGGTTTCCGGGATCAGCCACAGCGTCAGCAGGATAAACAGCACGTTCAGACCTCCGTACACCCAGAAGGTATTGGCGCTGCCCAGCGAGTTGAGCATGGTCAGGAAGGTGGCGCCGACAATCATGTTGGCAATCCAGTTGGTCGCTGTGGAGCAGGTGATACCGAAGTCGCGGCCTTTCAGCGGCTGGATTTCGGAGCACAGTACCCAAATCAGTGGGCCGGCGCTCATGGCGAAACCGACGATGAACATCAGCAGCATCAGGACGGCGATGTACTGGGCGGTAGAGGAGTGAATGCCGATGTGCATCATGGTACCCAGGACGCCCATACCCGCGGCCATCACGATAAAGCCAAGGATCAGCGTCGGTTTACGGCCCCAGCGGTCGACCAGACCGATGGCGATAAAGGTGGCCAGCACGTTAGTCAGACCGACGATCACTGTCCCCCACATTTGCTCAGTGGTGTTGGCATAACCCGCCAGCTCAAAGATCTTCGGCGCGTAGTACATGATGACGTTCATCCCGGTGAACTGTTGCATCACCTGCAGCAGGATGCCGAGGAACACCGCGCGGCGGAAGTTGCTGTTGTCTTTAAACAGCGACCAGCCGGACTGTTTTACCTTCAGGCTTTCACGGATTTCATCGAGCTCGCGTTTCGCTTCGGCGCTGGTATCGCGCAGGCGCAGCAGCACGCGTTCCGCATCGACAAAGCGACGTTTGGCGGCGAACCAGCGCGGGCTGTCCGGCAGGAAGATAACGCCGATCAGCAGCAATACCGCCGGAATGATGATAACCCCGAGCATCCAGCGCCATGCGCCGCTGTAGCTGAAAGCGGTGTCAGAGAGATAGGCGCCAAGGATCCCGATGGTGATCATCAGCTGGTACATGGAAATCATACTGCCGCGAATTTTTTCTGGCGCGATTTCCGATAGATACAGCGGAGCCGTATATGAGGCGACGCCCACCGCCAGGCCGAGCAGCACACGGGAAACCAGCAGGATCTCGACGTTTGGCGCGGCGGCAGAGAACAGCGAACCGGCGACGAAGAGGATGGCGCCGATCATCAGGCTCTTTTTCCGGCCCAGTTTGAAAGAGAGCCAGCCGCTGCCGACCGCGCCGACGGCAGCTCCGAACATCATGGAGCTGACCACCCACTCCTGGGTGTGGGCGGAAATCTGGAACTCATTGGCAATAAAGGGTAAGGCACCCGCAATAACACCGATATCAAGGCCGAACAGCAGGCCAGCCAGCGCGGCGAGGAAACAGACGAAGAACGTCATAGTCTTGTTCGAACGCCCTTGTTTTTTGTTGTCAGGCATAACGCCCTCCAGTTGAGTTATTGATTCTGTCGATGGTTAGGGTAGGACACTCGTCGGTAAAAAAACGTGACTATAATCACGGCTGTGTAATCGTTTCCACAAAGGTAAAGAAACGTAATTCATTAAATGCTTTTTAAATCAGCAATATAAACAAGGATAGACGACATTTTGAAAAACGGTAATCAGAGTTGACCGAAACAATATGTAACATTGTGAAAAATGGGTACAGGAGATAGCGTCTTTGGGCAGAAGGTGACAGTCTTTACTATGTAATCGCTTTCATTTTTTGGCGGCCGCGCGTTGAAATGGGGGCGCAGAAAAGGGGGGGGGGAGGCGTAAATAAAAATGCCAGCGCGAGGCTGGCCTTGAAG